>JANNVM010000449.1:0-8122 GCA_031414455.1 Verrucomicrobiota bacterium | reverse complement strand
GACATCGCGCACTTCCCATGCGCAGTCCGCCTGGATGCCCGCTTCCACGGCTCCGATGTCGGACGCACCCCACTGGCGACGCGCGACGCCGCGCTGATCCGTCGTCACGGAGGTGGTGGCAATCTGATCTCGCACCCGACTGCCGGGCAGCGGATGCATCGTGGCCGTCGGGCCGCCATTGCGGGCCAGCGGGCCGAGCCGGGGATCGCCCGTTAGTGCCGCGGGACCGGTGCCGGCATTCCCTGTGGCGGTGCCGATGAAATTGGTGCCGATGCGGGTATAGGCAGTGTTGGCCAGGAAATCGCCCCCCGTGTTGCCCGCGAGGATGGAATTCTCAAGTGTCAGGGTGCCTGACATAAAAAGAGCCTGGGGATTATTCCCTGACAGAGTGCAGTGAACCATGCTCACCGTTCCGCCATTCACCCAGATGCCGCCGCCGGAATTACTGTAAACACCGCCACCCAGCGGGTTGTCCCCGCTATTGTTGGCGATGGTACTCTGGATGAGCGTGAGTGTTCCGAACTGATTGGCGATGCCGCCTGCGGCGGTCTGCAGGGAGGCACTGCCGGCGACATCATTGTCCGACACGGTGCAGCGCCGGAGTTCAAGGATTCCACCATTAAAAATGCCTCCTCCACCTCCGCCGCTGGCAAAACCTCCGGCCGGAGCGATGCCAAACCGCACCGATAGCCCCTCCAGAGTAGCCCGCGCTCCGACACCGATCAGCAGGACACGGACAGCATTCTGACCGGAGAGCGTGATTCCGCCGGGCAGGTTCGAGGCATCAATGGTGACGCCCGTGGCGTCCGTGATCGTCAGCCCTGTGAGCAGCGGGATGGTTTGTCCGTTGAGCCCGGAATCGAACGTGATCGTATTTGCTCCGGCCTGAGCCAAAGCCGTGGCGATCATGGTCCTGAGAGAACCTGCTCCGCTGTCCGCAGCGGTAGTCACAATAAGCGGCGGCAGCGAGCCACTGACGGCCAGCCGGTCGAAGAGGATATTCTCCCCGACGATGTTGGTGAAGGCCCGGATGCGGACCGTGAGCGTGGTGGCGGTGGGCAGGCTGAAATTGAACGTCTGCAAGGCCGCGGTGAGCTGCGTGCCGTTGCCGAGGTTCGTGGCATCACCCGGAGTCGTGTCCTGACGCATACTTCCCGCGGCCGCGGCGTCGGAGTGGAAGGCGAGCACATTCTGGAAAGGACCGCCGTCTGCGCTGGCCTCAATGCGCAGGAAATCTCCGCTGTCATAGACCGCTCCGCCGCCCGCCGCGACCCGCAGTTCGCCAGTCGGATTGAAGAGACCGGCAGCATTGAGATCGAAAGTGATGAGTTCGGCAAAGTTGGCGTTGTCGTCCACATTCTCCACGCCCCAGGCAAACGCGCCATCAATGCCGGCGAGAGCCACAGGCTGCGTGCGGGCGAACATGGAGGGCGGAGTGGAGAAGCCGCCGTCCACTGAGTAGCGGATGCCGCGGCCATCGGTCTCCCAGCTTTCCACAAAGGGGATGGTCTGCGTGACGATGGCGTCCAAGACGTTGATGTCGCGGATGGGGCTGTTGCTGAAATTCGTGCCATCGCTGGCGCGGAAAGTGACGCGGCGCACGGCGGTGGAGGGATTGACGACGTTGATGTCCCGATACGTCACGCTGCGGAGCACAGTCTCGTAGGTGGCCTTCGTCGCGCTCCGGGTGATCGTGAGCGTCCCGGTGGCCGGATTGAAAACGATGTCGCCCGCCACGATGGCCCCCCCGGGGGTGGCGGCGAGGACGTCTTCGCCATTCACGTAGTTCTGCGAAAGGGTGACGGTGGCCGAGGCAAGGTTGGCGCTGTCCGTATCCGTGACGGTGATGGCCGGGGCGATGGCGGCGGCGGCACCGCCTTCGGTGAAGACGAGATTCGCCGCCGGCACCCCGCCGAGCACCGGTGAAGCGGTGGCGGAGTTTTCGCCAAAGATGCGGATGTTGTCGAAGGCGATCAGTTCGCCCGTGGCGTCGGTTTCCAGTGTGAGACGGATCGCGACCGTGGTGCCGGTGGGAATGGAGTAGATGCCCTCGCGCAGTGTGGCATCAAGCACGGTGGGGTTCGTCGGGATGGGATTGGGATCGTTGCCGATGTCGTTGCCATCGGCGTCGAAAGTGAGCTGAGCGGGAACCTGGGTGACATTGGGCGAAAACTGCACGATTCGCTGGAAGGCCCCGCCATCAATGCTGGCCTCGACCCTGAGCTTATTGATGAAGAGCGGGGCGTTGCTGAAGTTCTCGTATTCGTTGAGCGTGACCGTCACCCCGTCACTTCGCCCCGGCGCGGACATGAGCAGGCGGACCTCGGTATTGATCTTGCCGGCGATGTTCACCGCATTGGTGGTGAGGGAAACCTCCTGCGGCCCCGCCAGTGCCGGAGCGGTGCGCGGCGTGTCGCAGTCCTCCGCGGCAAAAATGCGGGTCCCGTCACCACCGGGCAGGGTGCGGTTGCCGCTGATCTTCGTCCCGTTGTTCGGGATGTTGGAGAAGTAATCCGACTGCGGGTTGAACGCCGTCTCAATGAACTGCGGCACTGAAGTCGTGAACCCGATGGAGCCGGGCGTGCCTTCAAATGATTCGCGGGCAATTTCCGTGGGCACGGCCCGCAGGGAAGTGGAGGCCACCAGAGATAAAACAGCGGTGAGGAGGAGAGAGCGTGGCTTCATGGGAATTCAGGGAGATGGACTTGAAATGATAAATTGAGAGCGCTGGGCGTGCGCGACCGGATTAGTTGCGCGCCGGGAAGACGCCCTGGAGTGCGATGCAGAGATTGAGTGTGAGATAGGGCGGCATCATGGCGAAGGGCTGACCGGCTCCGGCGGGCTGAGCGGTGAGCGTGGCCGCGCCGCCGCCGAGACTGGCATTGGCAGAGGCGGGCGCGGTGTAGTTCTCAGCGGACGCGCTGCCGGCGGGCACGCTGGTGACGGGATTGTCCAGAGAGCCGGGGCCACCGCGCGCGGGCAGGGCTGCGGTGCCGCTGATGCTGTGAGTGTGGGCCGGGAGGTTGGTCGTGAGGAGAGTCCCGGTGGATGCGCCGCCGGTCTGGCCCCAATCGTAGTTTGGCTGTCCTGGCCCCTGACCCATGCCGAGCGGCACGCGGCCCCGGAAATCAGGCAGGGCGAAGGTTGTCTGGCCGTTGCCGCCGTAGGTGGTGCCCAGCAGGGCAAAGAGTGCGGTGTTCTGATTGATGGGCAGAAGCTGCCCCTGACAGAAAGCCCAGCCGCGCGGGTTGAAGTTGAAGCCGAAGGATTTGACTTCGCCGAGATAAGGTTCCGTGGCCATGTGAGGTGATGGTTATGAGGTTGGAATGCGGGTTCAAGAGGGCTGCGGGAAGATGCCCTCTACGGCGATGCAGTAGTTGCAGGCCAAAAACGGCGGCATGTTATCGAAGGGCTGGCCGCCGCCTGCTGCCTGGAGGGTGCCGGTGATTTGCATGGGGGCCATGCTTCCGTCGGCGGCGGAGGCGGGGGCGTAGTTTTCCCCGGTGGTGGAACCGGCGGGGATATTCCCCGCGGCAGCGGCGGTGGTGCCAGGCGTCGCGGAGGCAGGCTGAGAGATGGTGCCCGTGACGCTGTGCGCATGGCCGGGCATTTGCGCTGCCGTGAGTGACACCGTGGGCTGGCCGCCGGACTGCCCAATGACGTAGCCTGGCTGGCCTGGCCCGGTGCCCTGATGCAGAGCCACGCGCCCGCGCAGGTCGGGGATGCCGAAAGTGACTTGGCCATCGCCCCCATAGGTGGTACCGATCAGGGCAAACAGCGTGTCGTATTGCGCGATGGGCAGCAGGCTTCCATCACACCGTAGCCAGCCGACGGGGTTGAATCCGAAGCCGAGGAGACTTATTTCACCAACGAATGGAGTAGCAGGCATAACATACAGTGCAGTGAGGGTTCAATTGCGGGACGGAAAGATGCCGGATAGGGCGATGCAGATGTTCATCGTCAAATAGGGCGGCATGTTGGGGAAGGGCTGATTGCCCCCTGCGGCCTGCGACGGCAGGCTGACCCCCGCTGGCGGGGCGAGACTGCCGGTGGCGGCGGTGGGCGCAGCGTAGTTCGTTTGGCCGCCGCTGTTCGCCGGGATTTTGCCCAGCGGGGTTTCCGCGCCACCGCCACCGCTGCTGGCTGGCTGGCTGGCCGTGGCCTGCACGGGATGTGTGTGGGCCGGAAGATTAGTAGTGAGCAGCGTGACATTCGGCGTGCCGGCGGCCTGCCCCTGCACATAGGGCGGCTGCCCGGGTCCGGTGCCAGAGCTCAACATCGCGCGCCCGCGCAGATCAGGCAGCGCGAAGTTGGTCTGACCATTGCCGCCATACATGGTGCCCAGCAGGGAGAAGAGGGCCTGGTTTTGATTGATCGGGAGCAACTGTCCGTTGCACTGCGCCCAGAATCTAGGGGCGAAGCCAAAGCTGAAGGTTCTCATTTCTCCGATGAATGGTGTAGCCATAGTGTGCGGTGGTTGGAATTAGTGAGGGATGTTCAGGCGGGATCCTCGTTTTGGCGGATCCAGTGGGTCATGCGGGGGAAGGCGGTGGTCATACCCCACCATTGCAGCATGGGCACGCCGGGACCGCCGGGAGGCAGCCCGGAGGCGTATTGGGCGGCGAGATGCGCGCCGCCTTTCTTATACCCGCCCTCGTGAAAGACCACGAGCGGATCAATCCCCGCCGCGATGGCTGCGGCGTAGGACCATGCCAGCGCGGCCATTTCCTCGGCGGGGGTCACGTCGAGCTTTCCCCCAATGTTCGCCCGGCGTGAGGGCGGGGTGAGCGCGATGTGCGCTGCCTCGTGCAGAATGTCGCCGGGCCATTCGAGGCGCGCGGGATCAATGAACAGCGTGGCATTTTCAATCGCGAGGCCCTGGAGAAATGTCCCGTCAGGCAATTCTGCGCGCCGCACCGGCACGCCGGCGTTTTGCACCCAGGATTCGAGTTTGGCGATGAGTTCGTCCTTCATGCGGCGATTCCGGTAGAGGCTAGCGGGAAGGCCACTCGCCTGAGCGCGGCCTCTTCTCCGGGAGTGATGGCGGCGGGCGGCACCGCCACGGCCTGGCCGGGCTGATTGACGCGCACTTTGAAAACGCCTGCATCGATACCCCGGGCTCCAGTGAAATCCTCCAGCGCGCTCACCGTGCCTGCGGGATCGGCCACGATCCGGGCATAGTCGAGCACCAGAGCCTGCGGGGCGATGGGCTCAAATGCCGCGGCCGAAGCCACTGCGGCGGCGGCAAACTGCTCGGCATCCGCCTCTCCGGCGACCATGTTCGCTGCCTTGGCTGAACGGAAGCAGTCGACCAGATCACGCTGCACCCAGACCCACCGGGCATCAGGAAACCACGCGGCGAGTCGGGGCAGCGCCATGGCATCCGCCCCGGCCATTTTCCAGCCCCACACCTCACGTCCTGCGGCTGCAGCGTCATCCGCGCAAGATTGCAACCACGCCAGCGCCGCCGCCCGCAGCCCGGCAACATGCACGGATGCGGGCGGTGCGAGTGGCGTGATGAAATCCGACGTGTCCCCCGCCAGAACTGCGGCCCGCAGGGGGGCTGCTGCCGACTCCTGAAACCGCAGCATCTGCTCCTTCACCGCCGCATACTTCGCAAAGAACTCCATCTCCTGCCCCACGGTGTCTCCATAGACCAGCGTGTTCCGCGCCGAGCACAGCAACCGTTGCACCAGCGTAGTCCCGGCCCGGATGGCGGGGGACACGACGATTACGGGTCTGACGGCGGGGTTGCTCACAGTTCAGGCTGTAGCTTGATGCATCACCACCCGCACGGCGCACTCGCCGCGGGAGAAAGTCAGGACATTTCCTGCGGCCAGCACTTTCGTGTTCTTCGCAGCCATCTTGCTGAAGGATGCTGACCACGCCGCAGCGTCCCGGATGCCGCAGTGGAATTCCACTTCGCCCTTCGCTCCTTGCTTCTTACGCAGCCAGCTGGACTGATTGCTCAGTTGTTTGGAAAGGCACGTCAGCCATGCGGGATCACCGGTGGCGGCGAGAGCAAATGCCGGCAACGCGGCACCTGCGCAGGTAATCAGTCCCAGGGACAGCAAACGACGTCGTGAGGTAGGATTCGTGGACATGGGTGCGTTTGTACGAGAAACCAGCTATCAAGTCAAATTCTCGTTCCGTTTTGTCCGTGGCATTCTCTTCATCTTCTCGAGGGTGCCCTGTGCCGGAAAAGTCCACTCCTGTCTCATGCCATCTCTTCCCGACCGTATCCAGTTGCCGATCCTCTTCGATCCCGCCGCTCTCCGGAGAGACCTCGCCGCGCTCGGCTCGTCGGACTGGATCAGTCACTTCGTCACGCAGAATTACACCGGCGACTGGAGTGTGCTCCCGCTGCGCGGCAAAGCCGGGGCCACGCATCCCGTCATGATGATTTACTCCGATCCCGGCTGCACCGATTTTGCCAACACGCCGTACCTCGCGGCCTGCCCCTACTACCAGGAAATGCTCGCGATGGAACTCGGGCAGCAGCACGGCTTTCCATTTGAACCCGCAGACGTGGAGGCCGCGCTCCAGAACGCCCGCCGCGCATGGATGGACTCCAGGAAAGTATGAACACCGGACCCGATCTCCCCGGCTGGTTGCCCGTTCTCATCAGCAAAAATGCCGCCGGTCCTGTGGTCGAGTGGTGCCGCTTCGGAACCCGGCGCTTCACTGAATCGTTCTTCGAGAGCACGGTGCAGAACGCGATGCGCGAGCCGTTCCATCTGCTCTTCCGGCATCAGACACCGCTCGACACGCTGGTGGACTGGCAACGCGAAAGCCCGGGAATGCAGCCAGGCGGATTCATCTTCCATATGTCCCGCTGCGGATCGACGTTAGTCTCACAAATGCTCGCCGCACTGCCGGCGCACATCGTGCTCTCCGAGCCGCCACCGCTGGATGCCCTGCTGCGCACCGACCGGATCGGTGCCACTGACGAACAGCGGATCGCGTGGCTGCGCGCGTGGATGAGCGCCATGAGTCAGCCGCGCAACGGAGAGCAGCGGCTCGACGTGAAGCTCGATGCATGGCACATCTTCGACCTGCCGATCCTGCGCCGCGCCTTTCCTGACACTCCGTGGGTCTTCCTCTATCGCAATCCCGTCGAAGTGGTGGCCTCGGCAATGAAGGTCCCCGGGATGCATCTTGTCCAGGATCTTATCGAAACGAACATGCCGGCCATCGCGATGGCCCCCGGGCAGCGCCTGCCACCGGCCGAATATGCTGCGCGTGTGCTCGCGAGAATATTGAGTACCGCGTTGGATTACCTCGGCCCGCACGGCGGCAGGGCGATCGAGTATTCCCGCCTGCCGGAAGCCGTCTTCACCGATATAGCCCCTCAATTCGGCCTCAATCTCACTGCCGGGCAGATTGCGAAGATGAAGGTGAGGACACCGTTCAACGCCAAAACTCCGCAACTCTATTTTGAGCCCGATGCCCAGAGCAAGCAGCAGGACGCGGGCGCCGAAATCCGCGCCCTTTGCGCCGGGCACCTGGATGCGCTCTACCGGCAGCTTCGGTTCCTCTACGCCTGATTCGGCTCCATGCCCGCCGGTTTCACCCCACCAGCCGGCAGCCCACCACGGCGGAGGTGATTGACATGGACGCAAAGATACTGATTAGCGGCCCACGACGCTCTGCATGGGGATGTGAAAGCCGTCAGACCGTCCTTTGGCCCCGTGGTGCTAATGCTGGAGGGGAACGAAAAGTTGCTGGCTGTCTCACGGTGACTGATGGCCGACATCATCGCTCTCTTGTTGACTCACCCGCTGCTTCACGGCGGGTTCGCCTCTTCGTGGCAGCCTGCGGGCGGTCTGCCTCGCTCCCCCCGGCTCAACCGGCCTTTGTGAGGCTCACATGCCGGAGGAGGGCTTACGCATGAGAAGTCGCGGGAATCATACTGAGTAGGGAAAGTCGGAAGGCCGGATCGAGCGCGGCCAGTTTCCGCTTGGCCCGCACGGATTTTTTCGCGGGATGATCACGGAGCACCTTCGCGCTCAGTTCCCGCAGAATGCACAGATTATGGGCCGCGCTGCGGTCCCGCACTTGGCAGTCATCTTCAAGAAACGTCACATCCAGCGTGTAGTGACAGGTGTTTTCCACCGACCAG
>JANNVM010000448.1:0-5643 GCA_031414455.1 Verrucomicrobiota bacterium | reverse complement strand
CCGCCTTGGCGGCCACCTCGGTCGCAAAGGAGACGGCCACCCCGGAGCCGAAGTCCTCTGGCGCGGCTTGCTCAAACTCGACGCCATCACCGAGGCCTGGCGCCGGTTTCACCCTGCCAATATTTGTGGATAAAGATCAGGTCGTAGTCGCCGCAGTCCAGGGTGCCTGCGGCGCGGCAGATGGGCTCATTCCATTTCCCCGCGGATCAGGATGTCTGAGCCTGTCGCCGTGCCCGCGCTGCGTCGTTTGCGTTCGCGGCCTCGCTGACCGGCGGTCTCTCAGGGCTGCTTCTCCGCCTTTTTCGCTTCACTCCGCGGATACAAGACCTCATTTTTCACGGACAGATAGGGTTTGGCGGCGGGGTCGGTTTCGGGGATGAATTTGAAATCAGGATCAGGATTCATGACATCAACGATGACCCGCGAGCCGTCGTCGAGGATGAGTTCATTCCATGCGTGACCGCCGCCGGTGATACCGGCATCGTAGTTGCCTCGGACGAGCGCGACCTTGAGGCCGGCATCGTCGCAGAGCATTTTGAAGAGGAGCGCGCGGTGACGGCAGACGCCTGACTGGCAGGCCTTTTCCATGTCGCCAAAAAGCACGGGCTGGTTGGCGTATTCGATCGTGAATTCCTCCACGGCCCTCAGCGCCGCATGCCGGTCGCCTCCGGGTGAGAGTGCCTTGTCCACATACTGCGCCAGATTTTTTGCACGCTCCGCGGCGGGCAACTTGAGCAGTTCGGGGTCTTTGGCATACGCGAGGTGCTTGCGCAGGGCCTCGTCTTTGGTCCGGTCAATAACAAGAATCTCGCGCGTGGAAAGGACGACGGCATTTTTTCCGAGCACCATGCGCCGCCCGCCGTCCACGTAGCCGTCAGGCACGGTCATGCCGGGCGGAACGTAATGGTTCTGGTAATATGCCATCGTCGCCTCGCGGGCGGATTCCGGAATCGTCACCGGACCGGCGGGCTTCGCCCCGGTGCTCAGAGATACATCAAGCAGGAGATCATCGCTGGTTTTGTTCGCCTGGTGAACTTCAACGGCGAGCAGGTTGCGGCCGGCGAGGAGTTTTGCACTCTGAATTCTGATCCGCCGGGCATTCGGTTCACCGCGCAACTGACGGATGGCGGGCGTCTCTGCGCCGGCATTTTCCGGAAGATTGAAGCGGGCGATTTCGCCACCGTTTAAAAAGACCGCGGCACCATCATCAACACGCAGCGTGAGCACGAGCGGATGATCGCCAGCACTGGATTCCGCGACCTCAAAGGAATGACGAAACCATGCCGTGACGGGCTTTTCGTCTGCGGCGGCCGGAACTTTGAGTTCGGTGACGAGCCCGCGGCAGCCGTATCCGAGCGGGCCCTTGCCTTTGGCCCACGGGGAGTCATCAAAGTCCACAGCGCGCCAATTCTTCGCTTCAGCGCCAGCGGACTGGTAACGCCACTCAACTCCCGCCGCCGGAATAAGCACTTCGCTCCGGGCAAGCGGTGTCAGGGTGGCAAGGAAAAGGAAAACACGGCGGATCATGCCGGGATGCTAAAGCCCTGTTCCCGGGTGACAAGGGCAGTGCGGTTCCAAAAACGAAAGAGGGCCGCCGGTATGCCGGCGGCCCTCACAGTTTATGACAGACGGTCAGCGTCCGCGGCCACCGCGACCGCCGAATCCTCCGGGAGGTCCGCCGCCGCCGGATCCGGCGCGACCACCCCAGTCGCCGCGCTGAGGATTGGTGATTTGTTGCTGAGCTTCAGCGGAGAGTCCACTCTGCGCGAGCCATGCGGCGGCAGCGGCCTGGTCTTCGCGCATGTAGCGGCGACCGACATCCACGAGCGTCTCCTCGCGCTGCTTCGCATCGGCAATGGAGTTGGCCCACACGATGGCACCGGCGGGGTCTTCGCGAACGAACTCACGGGCGATGGCGCTGGCTCCCGCGTCGCGGCTCTCGCCGGCGGGCAGGCCGTCCACGTATTTCACGGCATCGGTCGCGGTGGCCCCATCATCTTTGTTCAGCCACTGACCGACTACCTCCCCGACGGCGCGCGCCTGGGCTTTTCCCGTCAGGCTGTTCGCCAGTTTGAGGCCTTCCTGCACATCCTTGCGCGCCACATTCTCCGCGAGGTTCCTGATCGCTCCAGCGGCATACTCCTCGTTGGCGAACGCTTTCACGAACTCAATCGCCTTCGCCTGATCGCCGCGCATGATCTGGTCGGAGATCGTCTGGAAGGCGCCCCGCTTCATCTCGGAATCAGTAAGGCTGTTGAGCCATGCCGTAGCCTTCTCCGCTCCGCCGGCGCGGATCATCTCGCGGGCGATGGTCTCGGCGGCGCGACCGCGTTCATCCTTGTCTTCAAGTGCCGAAGCGAACTTCATCGCCCCCTCAAGATCCTTCTTCGCCATACCATTGAGGAGCGACATGGAGAGCCATTCTTTGCCATCGCCCTCGTAGTTGCTGAGCCATGCCGTGGCCGCAGCAGGATCAGTGGCAGCCCATCCGGTCAGCACGACACTTTGACTCATCCGGCCGCCGCGTTCATCGCCACCCTTGGACAGTTCTTTCATGGCATTGATCGGGTCCACTTCGCCCCACTTGTAGGCGAGCATGCCGATATAACGCATGGAGTCGAAACCGCCGACGTTTTCCCGGACCATTGCGAGGGCAGCCGACGCGTTTTCCGCAGTGAGTTCCTCCATCAGGCGGGCGAACATGAGCTGGCTCTTTACCGGATCGGACTCGCGAATGGCTTCGAGCATGGCCTCCTTCATCTTGTCAGGCGTCAGCGGCGTGCCGGTGTCGAGCCCGTATCGCTTATAAAAATCGAGCACGCTCTCACTCTTGGAAACCATGAGCGGGCTCACCGTCTTGCTGCCGGTCCCGATGGAACTGCCAGTAGCACCGGCGACGGGACGGAGCTTCGACTGAGTGGTGTCTGTGACATCGCCGGCGGTATTTAGTTTGTAGCCGGTGTAAAAAGCGGCACCGGCGACGCCGGCCCACACGAGATTTAATATCAGCGGTGTTTTCATGATGATGGTTTTGTTGGCTTTATTGGTGATGCAAGGCGGGGAATAGGAAAATTCAGACGGGCTTCTTATCCGGGAGTGCGGGTTCGAGCAGTGGCTTGGCCTGTTCAGGAATTTCGAGTCTTGTGGTGCCGACTTCTTTGATTTCGAACACCGTGATACGATCCAGAGAAAGATCGGAGCCGTTGAAGTTCATCGTGGCGGCGAGACGCAGTTCGAATTTTTGAAGTTGGCCGTCCTTGAGAGAAAAAGTGACACTGCCGCGGGGATTTACAGGTTTCGGCGGGCCGTGACCATCGCCGTTGTTGTCCCGGCGATGCCCGAAAGTCAGCAATTCCTTGGCCGCCTCTGTAGAAAGTTCGCCGGTGACGGTAGTACCGGCAGCCGTAAACCGGGTGATTTTACCCGTCAAGTCGGCGGCCAGTTCCCCGGGGGTCTTCATGGATTGCAACTGGCGGGCAAAGAATCCGGTTTTGCTGCCACGCGGGCGGCTTTCTTTGCGGTGCTGGCCATCACGGGCATGAGGTGGAAGGGACGCATCACCGGGGGGAGGCTGTGGCGGGCGGGCATCGCCTGCTGGCAGCGGTGCAGGCCGGTGATCTTCCGGCTTCACCCATCCATCGCCGATTTTCACGGCCACCCGGTCCCCTTTAGTGAAGGCCTCCGCACACCGGTCACCGAAATTCATCTTCCATTGCGTGCAGCCGCCTTTCTCCGTGCGGCCTTCCACAGGACCGGGGGTGAACCGGGACTTTTCCCCGGAAGAGACCGTGACCGTCCACGAGTAGTTCGGGGAGTCCGCCAGCTTTTGGACCGCGGCCTTCACCTGATCTCCCGCCACAGCGTCTCCCGCTCTGACCAGATTGATCAGGGCCAGAAAGGCGGTCCCTATAAGTGAATATTTCATTGTTTTGGCGGCAGGAGATGGCCCCGCTGGTGGGCAAGTAGCCAGCTCTCTACTTGGACTGCTGCCAGCCAGAGCTAAGACCGGACAAATGTTCTCCGCTCATTCCTTCCGCTGCTCATAGCGCCGCGGCGCGCCTATCCTCCATCCTCGGGAACACGGCGCGCCCGACGAAGTCCGCGCGCTCCCCGCCGTGCTCTCTGCGACCGGGGAAAAGTCCATCGGCATGCGCGAACTCCGCGCCGTCCCCGCCGGCACGCTCGCACTGCCGGAAGCCGTGGCCGCCATTAAGCAAACCACGCGCCGCTGCGCCAAGCGTCAGGAGACAAGGTTTCGCCGCGGACATTGCGCGCATTCTCTGATCGCGAATCGCAAAAAACCGGTAACCTCCCGCCGCCAACCCGTCAGGACACGGTAGCAGCCATGAACTCCACCTCTCCCACTCAGTGCCCTCAGTGCCGCGCCACCATCCCCGCCGGTGCGCCGCAGGGCGTATGCCCGCGTTGTCTCATGCAGCAGGCCATGCAGCCGACCGTCGTGCTCAGCGATCCGCCCGTGGCCCCGCCGGATGCGGACATCGTCAGCGCCTTTCCGCAGTTTCAGATTTTGGAAGTCATCGGTGCGGGCGGCATGGGGCGCGTCTATAAAGTCCGCCAGCCGCACCTCGACCGCGTGGCGGCCTTGAAAATTCTCCCGCGGGAGCTGGCCGCAGACCCGGCGTTCGCCGAGCGCTTCATGCGCGAAGGCCAGGCGCTCGCGCGGCTCAGTCATCCCAACATCGTCGGCGTCTTCGACTTCGGGCAGGCTGGCGACTTCCACTGGCTGCTCATGGAATACGTGGACGGTGTGAATCTCCGTCAGGCGATGCACGCGGCCGCCATGAATCCGCGCGAGACGCTCCACATCATCCCCGCCATCTGCGCCGCGCTCGACTACGCGCACAGCCAGGGCGTACTCCACCGCGACATCAAGCCGGAGAATATCCTCATTGATACCGCGGGCCGAGTGAAGATCGCGGACTTCGGTGTCGCCAAGCTCAGCGGCGAAGCGGGCCGCCGCGTGACGCTCACTCTCAGCGGCTCCGCGCTGGGCACTCCCGCCTACATGGCACCGGAACAAATCGAGCGACCGCAGGATGTGGATCACCGCGCAGACATTTACTCGCTGGGCGTGGTCTTCTATGAAATGCTCACCGGCGGGCTGCCGCTGGGCCGCTTCCCCGCCCCGTCAGAGACGCCGGGCATTGATCCGCGGCTCGATACCGTCGTCTTCCGCACTCTGGAAAAGCAGCGCGAGCGCCGCTATCAATCCGCCGGGGAGATGAAGACTCAGGTGGAAAATGTCGCCAGCGCGCCGCCGTTGCCGCTTCCCCTCCCTCCGCTGTCGCCGCCGCCGCCGCGCCGGGCACCCGGGCGAACGTCGCTCAAGGCCGTGTGGGGCCTGGTGATGGGCCTGGTGGGAATGCTGATTCTGCTCGCGGTGCTGCCGGCGTCGTATATGAAAGCTCGCGCGGAAAACTACCAGCGCAGCGCGGTGGAGGCAGAACAGAAATTCAAGGAGGAAGCGGTACGCCGCGCCATGCGCACGATTCGCGACGCCGCCCCGCCGGAGATTCGCCTTCCTCTCCCGGAGATTGATTCCCTTCCCGTGCCCCGGGCTTCACCCATCAGGCAGCCTGACGGCAGTCCCGCCACGCCGCCACCGGACCAGCCGCGCTAAAC
>JANNVM010000447.1:0-14816 GCA_031414455.1 Verrucomicrobiota bacterium | reverse complement strand
CTGCATCGTTTTGCCTGACTTGCCCGCCGACGAACTCCAGCTCGCCCGCGAAAACATTACCGAGCCCTCAGAGGAGGAAATCGCCGGACACCTCACGCGCCTCGGCCTTCCCGGCGAGTCCGCCACCTGGCACGACGCCCTCGCTTATTGCTCCAGCATGTGACTTCCGGCCGGGACTGCGCCCTCCCCTGCCCTGTCCGGGCTCATGGCTCCGGCGGTAGGGATCGAACCTACGACCTAGTGGTTAACAGCCACCCGCTCTGCCGCTGAGCTACACCGGAACTGCAAGATTCTTCGCGGCTGCGAAGGAGCGGCGATATTGGGAGCCCGGCATCGCTTTGCAACTGATAATTTGCCCGGAAACGGCTGGATTTTTTATCAGCGCGGGAGACTGCGGTTTTTGTCAGGCCCAGGGATTGTCCTGTGCCATGCCGGCGAGCAGGGCTTGCAGTTCGGATTCCGTGAGTTCTCCCATGAGACAAACCTGAAGCCAGTTGCGGGTGCTGAGGTAATTGCTGCGGCAACTGACGAGAAAGCCGGCGGCCTCCAGCCGGTCCGCGACATCGAGCGAGTCCACGCCGCTGCGCATCGGCAGCGTGATGACCGCCGGAGAAGAGGAGCCCTCTGCCATAACAAATGACGCGCCGAGCGCGGCGAGTCCCGGCCTGACAAGATCGTGGAGGCGGCGCGTGCGGGCGAACTTCTCGTGCCAGCAGGTGGTTTCGAGCGACGTCTTCAGCGCATAAACAAGATTTGACGACTGCGTGAACGGCACACCGTCGCCGCTCGCATAAAGCCCCAGGTCAAGATAGCGCGGCAGTTTTTCCGGTGCCGGATCCACGGCGTCGTTATGGAAGACGATCGCGATGCCCGGATAGGCCGCGAGGCCCTTGCCGCTGGCGCAGGCGGCCATCCATACGCCGCTGAGATCCACCGGCACGACGCCGACGGAGCTGATGGCATCAATAACAAGTCGAATGTCGCGGGCGGCGCAGAGGTGTTTGAGTCCCTCGAGATCGTTGAGCGCGCCGGTGCTCGTTTCGCAATGGGTCGTCCAGAGCCAGCGGACCTCCGGATGCCGGTCGAGCAGCGCGTCCAGTTTGCCAGCGTCCAGCGCGTGGCCCCAGGGGAGGCAGAGATGTTCATGCGTCAGCCACGAACGCCGGGCCTGATCCGCGAGGCGCTCTCCGAATTCCCCGTTGCTCACCACGAGCCCGGGCGACTCCAGCCGGCTGATCTGCCCGCAGACGACTTCGTTAGCGAGGGTTCCGCTGCCGAGCATGATCTGCGCGTAATTTGCTCCTGTCAGGACGCAGAGATCATGGCGGACCGTCTGCACGTCACGGATGAAAGCCGTCGCGCGGTGCGAAACCGGTGGCTGAATGAAGGCTTCGCGCACGGCGCTGGAAATGGCGACCGGACCGGGGAGGAAATTGACCGGGACCGTCGCGCCGGCAGGCGGCACCCTGTTTTCCACCGCTGCGGCGGCGAGGGCTGGCGATGAGGCGAAGAATTTTTCCATCGAAGAATGCATGGGCTGAAACCAGGCGCCTTCGCGTCCGACGAGCGGGCCGAAGGGCTCGAATCCGAGGTGCTTGTAAAACTTGAGCTGGCGAGTGGTGGCGGAAATGACGCCGGCGTCAATGCCGCGTGCCGCCGCCTCGCGGGCAATGAGAAGCAGCAGTCCCGCAGTGACCGCGGAACCGCGAAATTTCTTTTCCACTGCAAGGAGGCGCAGTTCGCACCATTTTCGGCCCGGCGGCAGATGTACGTCGAGGTCCGGCATTTTGCCGTCGAGTGAAAACGGGCGCAGGAACCGGATCGCCGCCATGCCGGCGATCACGCCGCCGCTGACGCAAATGACGTAGGTATTGGTGTCATGGAATTTGTCCACGAGACGGCCTTCGTCGTTGTGATCGTGCTGCGGGATTTCCTCAACGAACGTACGATAGTTGAGCCGGTGGATGGCTTCCATTTCCCATGACTCGGCGGCGACTTTGAAAGTTAGATGACGGATCCCGCTCATGTGGCAGTAGATTCAGCTAGTGATACGGCGCGCGCCCGGCGGCACGCGAGGGCTTCGCGTATATTCGGCCGGTGGCAAACGATCACCGTGGCGGACAACATCGCGACCATCACCAGCGATGCCGCATCCGGCTGCCACGGCAGCATGAGCAGCGGCGCGGAAAAGAACGCGGCCACAGCCGCCAGGGTGGAACTGCGCAGGAGAAACTTTCCGGCGGCAAACACGGCCCACATGATCAGCGCCGCCAGCGGGGCGGCATAGAGGATGGCTCCGTAGGAAGTGGACATGCCTTTACCTCCCCGGAAACCCAACTGCACCGGCCACAAATGTCCGGCCACCACGGCCAGTCCAGCGGCACCCAGCCACCAGCCGGTCAGTCCGCACCACGCGGCGAAGGCCAGCGCGGCCCAGCCTTTGGCGATGTCGAACAGCGTGAGCCCGATGTAGGCCGTTGTCCCAAGAATGCGCCCCGCATTGGTGCTCCCTACCGTGCCAGAGCCGCTCTCCCTCAAGTCCTGACCAGTGCGCCACTTCACCACATAATAAGAAATCGCTGCGCACCCGAGGGCATAGCAGGCGAGGACAATGGCGATGGAAGGTAAGGCCGGCACAGGAAACGTGGGAAGAGACTAGAAAGCCCTGCGGAACAGGGCAACGGAAAAGCTCCCGACACGGAAAAGCTCCCCCGGATGTCGCGCGTTCCCGGGGACTGCGCCCTGCTTTACTCCACAGGGCCTGCTCTTTTCCCTTCCCTCCGCGCGACGAAACCGCCACAATTCCACTGCACCCATCGCCCCTCTTCATGATTTCACTCACCCGCGTCATCCCCCCGCTCGCCGCCGCACTTGCCTCAATCACTCTGATTCCGCGGGCCGGCGCCGCGCTGCAGATTTCCGAATTCATGGCCGATAACGCCGACAGTCTCCGGGATGAAGACGGCGACTACTCCGACTGGGTCGAACTCCACAACCCCGACCCTGCGCCGGTAAATCTGCTCGGCTGGCGGCTCACAGACAACGCCGCGCAGCCGAACAAGTGGGTCTTCCCTGCCCTGACCCTGCCGTCAGGCGGGCGGGCCGTCATCTTCGCATCCAATAAGAACCGGCGCGATGCCGCCCGCGAACTGCATACGAATTTCCAACTTTCCAAAAACGGCGAATACCTCGGGCTTCTGCGCCCGGACGGCGCCGTGGAGCAGGAGTTTGCACCAGCCTTTCCCCCGCAGTTTGAGGACGTCTCCTACGGCGCTGGAATCGTTAGTTCGGACACCGTGGCAGTGAGGGGCTATCAGCAGGGCGTGGCCGGCGAGACCGGCGCAGCGTGCCGCTGGCGTGTGCCGACGGCCAATACGAACGACATCACTATTGGCGGTCTTCCCAATCCGACCGCCGCCAACGTGTGGACCGGTCCGGAATTCGATGACTCCACATGGAGCGTCGGAAACACCGGCGTAGGCTACGACCGCAGCATCGCCGCCGTCAACTTTCTGCTCCACCTCCAGAGCAACTGCGAGTCGGTGATGTTCGGTATCAAGCAGACGGTATATATCCGCATTCCGTTTACCGTGGCCACGACTACGAACGTCATCGGGATGAAACTGCGCATGAAATATGAAGACGGATTCGCCGCCTGGCTGAACGGCAATCCGACCATCGCCGCCAGCGCCAACATTCCGGCCGCACTGGACTGGAACGCCGCCGCGCCGCTCGCGCATGACGACACCGCCTCCACTTCCTATATTGAGTTCCCGCTTTCCACGGCGGCGATTGCCTCGCTGGTCACTGGCAGCAACCTGCTGTGCATCCAGGGACTGAATAATGGCTTTTCCAGCCCTGACGTGCTCTTCACGCCCCAACTGATCATCACCTATACTTCGGGCGTGCCGCTCATGGGCTATTTTAGCAGCCCCACCCCCGGCGCGTTGAATGGCGGCTCCGATCCCAATCCGGGGCCACAGGTGAAAAACGTGCCGCAGACCCTTCCGCCACCGCCCGTGCCGCAAACAGGCACTGGCCCTGTCACCCTGCCCATCACGGCGGAAGTCGTGCCGACCGCAAATCCCGTCGCCTCAGTGGAATTGAGATGGCGCATCATGTTCAACCCGGAAGAGACATTGCCCATGCTCGACGACGGCCTGCACGGGGACGGGATCGCGGGCGACGGCATTTATGGCGCGGCCATCACCACCAGCCTGCTCCTGCCAGGCCAGATGATCCGCTGGCGTGTCGTGGCCACCGATACAGTTGCTGAGGCCGGGAAGTCTCCCCGTTTCGACATTGCCGACGACTCGCCGGAGTACTGGGGCACCGTGGCCAATGATGACCGGACAGACAGTTCGCAACTTCCCGTCATGCAAACTTTTGTGCAAAATGCCGCCGCCGCTGATACCGTGGCCGGCTCGCGCTGCTCCGTATTTTTCCTCGGGGAATTCTACGACAGCGTCGGCATCAACCGCCACGGCCAGAGCACCGGCGGCTTCTCCAAGAAGAGCTATAATCTCGACTTCAACCGCGACTACCGCTTCCGCTACAAAGCGGACGCGAAGCGCGTCAAAGACATCGACCTCCTGACAAACTGGGCCGACAAGTCGAAGGTCCGCAATGCCCTCGCATGGGAAACGCTCCACGTCACTGGAGCGAAGGGCCACTTCGCCTTCCCGGTCCGCATGGAGCGTAACGCCGCATTCTTCTCCGTCACGGACATGGTCGAGGACGGGGACGACCGCTACCTCGAGCGCATCGGCCTCGACCCGGAGGGCGCACTCTACAAGATGTATAACACCCTCGACTCCGCGACGGCCAATGTGGAAAAGAAGACGCGCACATGGGAGAACAACAATGACCTCCAGGCACTCATCAACGGCCTCAATACCGCCACCGCCATCGCCACGCGCCGCCTCTACGGCTACGACAATGTGGACATCCCGATCCTGCTCAACAACCTCGCCACCCTCGCACTCATCAACAGTCAGGATCAGGGCCACAAGAATTACTACCTCTACAAGGAGCCGGGCGTGCAGAACGACTGGAAGCTGCTTGCATGGGACAACGACCTCTCCTTCGGCCACACCTGGACGGGCGGGCAGAACTACTTTGATGACGACCTCGACAGCCAGCGCGACATGCGCAACGGCGCGACCAACCGGCTTAAGCAGTTCCTTTACGATTCGCCGGAACTGAACAAGGCGTGGATGCGCCGCATGAGGACGCTCATGGATGAATATCTCGTTTCCGCGACCTCCACGACCGGCTATTTCGAGACCCGCATCACGCAGATCCTTGATCAAATTGACCCGCCCGGCCTGCCGCTCAATACTTCCGACGCCTTTCTCGATTTCCAAAAGTGGGGCTACTGGACCGACGGGAACGGCGGTGCCTCCATCGCCTATACCAACGCCGCCGGCGTGAACCACACCATGCGCGCCACCGCGCAGCGCATCGTGGCAGCCAATCCCGCGGGAACCTATCCCCAGGCCACTCCCTACGGGGAATTTGCGCGCTCATCAGCACCGGCTTTTCTGCCTGGTCGCCGCGCGTTTCTCTACAACCACCCCTCGCGGCCCGCCGGTTCACCGAATAACCAAAGCGGTGCCGAGCCGCTCCCGTCCGCGCAGTTCGCAACGCCTCCGATCACCATCGCCTCCGTGAACTACGATCCCGGCATCGGCGATCAGGAGTACCTCGTCGTGCGCAACAGCAGCGCCACCGACGCGGTGGACGTCTCCGGCTGGACGCTCAGCGGCGCAGTGGCATTCACTTTCCCCGGCGGCACCGTCATTCCACCGGGCAGCGGCGTCACGCAGCACCTCGGCGACCTCTTCATAACCCGCAGCCCGCGCGATTTCCGTCTCCGCACGGTCAGTCCCAAAGGCGGCGAATACTGCTTCATCGCCGGCCCCTACGAAGGCCGCCTCTCCGCACGCGGCGAAACCGTGGAACTCCGCGACACTGCCAACACCCTCATCTCTACAAACACCTGGGCAGCCTCACCCACGGCCGGACAGACGTCTCTGCGCGTCAGCGAAATCCATTTCAACCCGCTCAATCCCTCCCTCGCGGAACTGGCCGGCAACCCATCATGGACCGCCGCGGACTTCGAGTTTATGGAACTGCAGAACATCGGTGCCGCACCGCTCGATTTGTCAGGGACTCGCCTCGACGAAGCGGTGACGTTCACGTTCCCTGCCACCACCACCCTCGCCCCTAACGCGCGCCTTCTCGTCGTCGCCAACCTCGCAGCTTTTTCCGCCCGCTACAGCACCGCGGGCCTCACCATCGCCGGCGAATGGGTCGGCAATCTGGACAACGGCGGAGAAAAACTCAAAGTCTATGACAGTCGCGGCGAGGAGATCCTCGAGTTCACCTACCGCGACTGGTATTCGCCCACCGACGGCGACGGCTACTCGCTCGTCTTCCTCAATACCGCCGGCACCCCCTACACCGACTGGGGTCTCCGCGCTAACTGGAGCATCAGTGCTGCCACCGGCGGCACACCGGGTGCCGCGGATTCCTCCTACTCGATGGGTTACGACCTCTGGGAAAATACCGCCTTCCCAGCCCTCATCGGGGACGACAACATGCGCAGTGCCGACCCCGATCTCGATGGCCTGCTCAACCTCATCGAATACGCCGTCAAATCCAATCCGCTCGATGGCACCCAGGCGAATCTTCCGCAGGCCACTGTCGTGACCAGCGCCGGCAATCAGTATTACGCCCTCACCTTCCGCCGTTGGAAGACCGCCGTGGACATCACCTATACGCCGGAAATCTCCACGGACTCCGCGTCGTGGCAGTCGCTCACGGCTCCATTCGGCCCCGTCACCGACAACCTCGACGGCACAGAAACCGTCACCTTCCGCTCGACCCAGCCCCGCAACACCAGCGCCCGCCAGTTTGTCAGGCTGCGGGTCACGGAATTATAGTCCCTCCGGCATTCTACTCCGGCTTCTCCGCCGCAGGCTTTTTCTCCTCTTTCGGCATCGTCCACCCAGAGAGCCAGAATTCGCCGGCGGCGGTGGCTTTGAGATCCTTGAGCATCAGGCCCTCGATGCCTGGCATGTGAGCCGCGCCATAAAAGACGGCGATGCGCTGCTTCTTTTCATCGGCGAGCACCTCTTTGATTTTTTTCATCACCACATCGTTGCGGCCGGCGAGAATGGCTGAGCCGTCCGGCCCTTCCATGATGGCGGTCATGGACTCGGCCTGATCAAACATCTTCGCGAGCACCTTCTTGAACTCGGCAGCGGAGTCTTTGCTCATGAGGATGCGGATGAGACCGAAAGTGTCGAGTTCACCCATCGCCGATTGATCAATCTCGCCGCTGAGCTGGGCCTTCATCGCACGCATGAAGAGTGTCAGCATGGATTCGCCGCGCTCCTTCTGCATCTGCTCAAATTCCTCCGCCGTGGTGTCGGCGTGAACCATATTCGGCTTGGTGTAATCAATCGCCCCCAACTGGAACGTGAGCTTGAGGAATTTCCCCATATTCGTCTGGATGAAACTGATGGCCCCGCCGCCCGGCTTGTGCGCCTTCTCCTCTTTCGTTTCCTTCGGCGGCTCCTTTTCCGTTAGCCGCCGGGGATCACCAACCAGTTCAAAGAGCACCGCGTCGTAGGCATCGAACCGTTTGTTGAGGTCCGCATAGTAGGCGGCGTCGGCAATGTGGACCACACCGATGAGGTCCACCTTTTGCCCTGACGGCATGGCGAACGTCTTGATCGCAATCTCCAGCCGCGCGCTCTTCCCGTCCTCGGCGAACCGAATGTAATCCGGCAGCGGCTCCTTCTCCTTCTTCTCCTCCACTTTGGCCGCAGCAGCGTCAGGCTTTCTGTCGTCGGCGCAGAGAGGGAAAGCAGTGGCGAGGATCGCCGCGAGCGAAAGCAGTCGGAGGTTCATGGCCGGGAGTGTCCGGCAAAGCACCGCGGTGTCAACGCCCGCGCGTCACTTGATGAAGCCGAACATGATGGCCAGCGGCATGAGCGCATTGCCGGCAAAAAGCACCAGCGCCAGCCCCTTGCCCGCGCACTCGATCATCGGCCGGCTCTTCGGCGTGGCGAAGCCCAGCGTCTGGAAAATGCTGGCCACCCCGTGACCGAGGTGACTGAAGAGCAGCCCCATCGCCACGATGTAGAACAGCGACGCCGGCACCCACGAGAATCCGTCCACCACCATATTATAGACGTTGTGATCGCCGGTCGGCAGGAAGTAGCGCGTATTTTCCGGGTCGTAGTAATTGTTGGCCACTCCCCAGGTGTAGTGCATGAGGTGATAGACCACGAAGACAAGGATCGTGAGACCGCTCCAGATCATCGAGCGGCTGGCTTTGGTGGCCTTGCGTGTGGCATCCACGCCGTAGGGCTGCGGACGGGCTGCGCGGTTGGCGATCGTGAGCTGCACTGTAGCCACGATATGCAGCACCACCGCGGCGAGCAGCCCGAGACGCGCCACCCACAGCAGCGGCCCAAGGTCCGAAAGCTTTTTGGCATAGGCGTTCAAGACATCCTCACCGGCAAATACGAGCAGGTTCCCGATCATGTGGACGACAACGAATCCCACCAGCGCGAGCCCGGTGACGGCAACGATGATTTTCCTGCCAATGGAGGACTGATAGAAACGGATGATGGACTGAACAAAGGGAGGCATGACTCCCGCTATGTAGAAACACCCCCGGCGAATGCAAGGACAGGAAGCGCCCCGCCATCGCCCCGGTCCCTCCCAAATGGATTCACGGCAGGATTCAACAAAAATGCCTTGCTGTCCGATGTCAGACGGACCTACAAACGGCGGAATTCATTTTCACCTCACTCATGAACAAGCCCTCTATCATCCTTGTCTCGCTGCTTTCCACCCTTGCCGGAGCGGGTGCCAGCCCGGCGGGCATTGACGGTCTGCGTCTCTGGCTTGATCCTTCGGACGCCGCGACCATTCAAACTTCCGGCGGCCTCGTAACGCAGTGGGACGACAAGAGCGGCTTCAATAATCATGCGACACAGACCAATCCAAACCGTCAGCCGTCGGTGGGTGTCGGCGTGCTGGGCGGGCAGAACAGCATCCGCCTGGATGCCGCTGGAGGGGCGAATCCCAATTTTTCAGGCAATCCCACCGATGATGGTCTGGTGGTCAATCCCGCCGGCTTCGCCCTCAACCGCGCCTATACCACCTTCCTCGTGGATCAATACTGGGGCACGGCCGCGCAGGGGCGCACCCTCACCAGCCTGGACAACAACTGGCTGTTCGGTCACTGGAACGGAGCGGAGTCGCACTACACAGGCAACTTCATCGGGCCAAACGTAGCCGCGGGCACCAACAATCCGCTCGTCTCCACCGCCATCGGTACTGGCACGTCGAACTACCTCTGGCGCGACGACCGCTCCGCCGGTTATGCCAACAACTTTACCAATCAACCGGCACGGCTCATTATCGGCGAGGACACCGTGGGCGCATGGAACGAAGGCAGCCAGTCCGACATCGGTGATGTCATTGCCTTCAATCGCGCGCTCACCGACACGGAGCGCTGGCAGGTGGAGGACTACCTGCGCACGAAATACACTCAGCCGTTCCGCCTGTCCCATGCGCACTCGACGCGCACCACGGTATTCTCCGGCGGTGATGTCGGTGAGGGACTGGACTTCCAGGGCAACTTTGTCGCCGCGGTGAGCGTCGGCGGCACTGGCGGATTTAACATTGGGAACGCCGCCTTCACGGCCGACACCGGCGTCACCGCGGAAAATCATATTCCCGGCTGGCAGGCGACGACCTTTGGCGGAGCCACTCCGACCGCGGACGACACCAACCTTCGCTCGGTGATGAATAACATCCGCTGGTCAGCCGTGGACGGTCTCGGACCGGACGATGTGCAGGTGGCCATCCCCGGACTGACCGTGGGGAACACCTACAAAGTGCAGATTCTCTTCGGTGAAGGCGGTCCCGACAGTACGCGCCACCACGCGGTGGAGATCGAAGGGAAAAATCACATCAGTGATTTTGCCGAAGGCTCGCACCGCGGCACAGACAATCCCACCGCCCTCGGCAGCGCCGTGGTGCATGAATTCGTCGCCACCGACACCACGTTGAACTTCCGGCTGCACAGCACCGGTCTGACCGGCGGGGACTTGAACCAATTGCTCAACGGCTTCACCGTCGAAAACCGCGGTGTCACTGGCATTACGACGACCGGCACGTTTAACACCGCCAGCCAGCTTGATCTGTCCGGCTCCTTTGACTATGCTGTTTCGGTGGGCGGGCCCGGCGGGCAGACCGTCGGCAGCCTGGCCTTCACCGCTGACAACGTGGCCGGGGTGCAAATCGGTGCGGAGAATCAGCTCGCCGGCTGGATTCCCGGCGTGGATTTCGCAGGCAGCCCGGATGATGTCGCGCTTGGCCAACTGATGAGTTCCATCCGCTACAGTGTAACCGACGGCATCCAGGACGGCCTGAGCCTCGACCTGAATGTGACCCCGGGTCAGCAATATAAATTGCAGATGATGTTCATGGAAGGTTGCTGCGACCGCGGCTTCGACGTGAGTCTGGAGGGCGTGCTGAGCGTGCGCGACTTCAATCCGAACTCCCTCGGTGCTACCGGGGCCAATGAAACCGGCGCGGTCATTACCCACACGTTCACCGCCGGCGACGGTTCGTTCAACGTCATGCTCGACGGTTTCGCGACAGGATTTGCCGATAAGAATCCGATCTTCAACGCCTTCACGCTGGAGCGCATCCCGGAGCCGGGCAGCGCTGCCCTCACACTGCTGGCGGGCGGTTTGCTGCTGCGCCGCCGCCGCGCCTGAGTAAAACTCGTTGTCGAGTATTGCGGCGCTGAGCCGTAATGTCTGGTGAACGCCATGCTTTCACCCGAAGACATCACTGCCACCCTCCTGCGCGAACGCCTCGCGCTGACGGCTTATATTGCCACGGTGACACGGGATTTTCACCTCGCGGAGGACATCTTCCAGGATGTGTGCGTCAAAGCCGTGGGCAAAGCCGGAGACTTTGCAACGCCGCAGCATCTGATGAACTGGGCACGTGTCGCCGGACGGCACCGGGCGATTGACGTGCTCAGGACACGCGACGGCAAAGTCGTCGGCCTCAGCGAGGAAATGCTGGCCGCCCTCGAGCCGGTCTGGCCTGAAGGTGAAGCCGCTCAGGGATCGCCGGCACTGGAGGCACTGCGCAAATGCATGGACCGGCTAACCCCAAACAATCAGGAGATCGTCCGCCTGCGTTACTTCGAAGGCCGCGCCGGCGCTCAGGTCGCTGAAGCCATGGGGCGCAAGCTGGAAACCGTCTATCAAGCCCTCGCCCGGATTCACCGAACCCTCGCGGAATGCGTCCGCCAGCGACTCGCCAACGAACCCGCCTAACATGAATCCATCCTCCCGCGACGACGAACTCTTTCTCCAGCGCGTGCTCCGCTGGCAGGACGGCTCGCTGTCCGCCGATGAACTCGCCGCGCTGGAGCAGGAAATGCTGCCGAGCGAAGACAAACGCCGTGCGTTCGCCGAACTCCAGGTGCGTTCACTGCAACTCAACGAAATCCTCCGCCGCGAGGCCTACGTAGAGGGGGCTTCCAGCCCCCCAGCCGCCCCGCACACTGTTCCCGCTTCAAAGCCTCTCATCCACCATCTCCGCTGGCCCCTCGCTGCCGCTGCCGCCATAGCCATTCTCTGGATCGCCGGCACATGGATTGGGAAACCTGAAAAACCCGCATCCGCCCACAACCTGGCCACCATCACCTACGACAACGCCGCAGAATGGGACGATGGCCATGCCCCCGCCGGCGGAGAAATTACCGCCGGCTCCTACTCGCTCGCCTCCGGCACCGTGCGTCTCGCTTTCGTCCACGACGACACCGTCGCCACGCTCGCCGGCCCGGTGCGTTTCGATCTCGTGGAACCCGGCCACATCCGCCTGCACGAGGGCCGGCTCAGCGCCCGGGTTTCTCAGCCTGACAAAGGCTTCACCGTGCTCACCGACGCGCTCACGGTGCTGGATCGAGGCACTGTCTTCGGCGTGGACGTGCGCGGCGACGGCGAGGCGCTCGTCTCCGTCCTGGAAGGCATGGTGGACGTGCATCCTCCCGGCAGCACGGAAATGCAGCGCATCGGACAGGGCGGCCGCCTTTCCGCACGCCCCAAAGGCAAGCGCCTTCTCCAGCCCGCTGACGATGGGCCGAGTGGATTCGAGGATCTTTGGCCGCTCACGCTGGGCGTGGATGACCTCTCGCAGCTCGTCGAGTTCATCGTCCCGCGCGCCAAACACAAATGGCAGGACTATCGCAGTGACACCCGCCTTTACCTGATGCCGGAACGCCAGCGCGTCCAGCCCGCGGACACACTAACCGTGGACATCGCGCCGGGATTGCCGCTCGACCGGAAGAAACCGGAAAAAACCGGCCATCCGCTTCCGCACGCCGGCAAAGTGAACAGCTACCTCCTCTTTTTCCGCCCGCTCGAAGGCGCCGCGCAGCGCCGCCCTGACATCAGCGGGAGCATCACCTTCGCGCAGCCCGTGCTCGGCATCATCAGCGACAGCGCCCGGCTCATCGGGACCGATGAGGCATTCGGCCATCCCCGCGTCACCTATCCCGACAAACCCCGCCGCGGCATCGAGAACTGGAAAAAGCCCGGCGAGCGCGATGTCGTCCGCATCAGCCGCGACGGCCGCCGCCTCTATTTCAATCTTCACTCCACCGCCGACCCTGACGAATTCCGCGTTCTCGTCGCGGCACCTTAATCATTTTAATCACTCCGTTTACGATTCGCCATGAAACTCTCCATCGTCCTCCTCACCGCCGCCCTCGCCGTACCGCTGGCTCTCCAGGCCGCACCGCCCGTCAAGAAGAAGAACAAGAAGGCGCGGCCCGCTGCGGAGCAGCCTGCCGAACCTGCCGATCGTCCCGCCGCCCCTCCGGAGGCCACTCCTTCCGCCTCCAATCCCTGGCACGAATGGACCGCCTCCGGCGGCGAAAAGCTTGAGGCCAAATTCAAAGCGCTGGAAAACGGCATTCTCACCGTGGAGTCGAAGGATAAACGCACGGTGCGTTTCCCCGTCGCAAGGCTCAGTGCCGATGACCAGAAGTTGGCCGCCGCCTGCAAAGCCGCGCAGCCGCGCCCGCCGATGGCGCAGGAGATCATCGCCAAAGCCGCCGCAAGGCTTGACGAGTCCATCAGCGACGGGCTCAAGAAAGCAGGCGTCGCCACCAATGCATCGGCGACGGAGGCCCAATTCGTTCGCCGGCTTTACCTCGACACCATCGGGCGCATCCCCACGCAGGTGGAATCGCTGACTTACTTTGCCGACAAGTCGCCTGACAAACGCGCTGCCCTCATCAATTCGCTGCTCAACGCACCCGGCTACACGATGCACATGTTCAACTGGCTCGCCGACATGCTGCGCGTGAAGGACGATTACGGAAAAGGCGCGAAGGGATTTCTCTACGAAGACTGGCTCAAGGATCAGATCGCCATGAACCGCCCGTGGGATGCCATGGTGCGCGACATGCTCACCGCCGACGGCAAACTCAATGAGAACGGCGCCGCCGGTTTTCTCCTCCGCGATGCTCAGATGCCGCTCGACGGCGTTTCCAATCTCCTCACAACATTCCTCGCCGCCGATGTCTCGTGCGCCCAGTGCCATGATCACCCGTTCGCTGAGTGGACCCAGAAGGACTTCTACGGCATGGCCGCCTTCTTCGGCGCCTCGGACGGCTATCATGAGGCCACGTTCCGGAAGATCCGCCAGTTGGCCAAATCACTGCCGCAGCAGAACCGCGGACTGGTGAATCAACTGCTCACCAGCAACGCCTATGATCTCGTGGACCTTCCGAAGCAGCACCTCAGCTTTCCCGCCGACTACAAGTACGACAACGCCAAACCCGGCGAGCAGGTGAAGCCGGAACTCATCAAGTGGAACGACACTTCCAAAATGAACCCGGCCTACAAAGTGGACGACGTGAAGCCGTCGCAGTTGCGCAATGAGTTCGCGGAGTGGATGACACATCCTGACAATCCTCGCTTTGCCGCGGCCATCGCCAACCGCGTGTGGAAAAAAGTGTTCGGCATCGCCGTGCAGGAGCCGGTTTCGGACCTCGATGATCCCGCCGGCACCGGCAATCCCGAGCTGCTCCAGCACATCACCGCCTACATGAAACAGGCGAAGTTCGATCTGCGCGAGTTCCAGCGCATCCTCTTCAACACCGCTGCTTATCAGCGCCAGGCCAGCGAGGCCCCGGAGGACCCGAAGACCTATCGCTTCCCCGGCCCGGTGCTGCGCCGCATGAGCGCGGAGCAGGCGTGGGATTCCATCGTGACGCTCGCCGCCGGCGACGACAGCGACCACATTCTCCTCCGCCGCGGCGATGACCTGCGGCAGACGGCCATCCCGCGCGATCAAATCAACGCCGAGACGGTGAACCAAATGATCGCGACGGCGACGGCAAACGGCAGAGGCAGTGCTCTGAAAGGGGGCGGCGGAAAGAAGAACCCCGGAAAAGGCAACCCGCGGGCCATTGCCGCCCAGTACGAAGGCGGCAAACCGCAGTTCCGTGCCGGACTCGTGCTCGCCCGGTCCAGTGAGTTGCCGCAGCCGGCTCCTGAAAACCACTTCCTCCGGCTCTTCGGCCAAAGCGATCGCCTCGTCGCCGACACCAATACCACAGACGGCAGCGTGCCCCAGATGCTCCAACTCATGAACGGCCCGGTACAGGACATTGTCACCGGCGGCTCTGCCGCGCTCGCCGCCGCCGTGAAAGCCGCGACTCCCGCAGAAAAAACCGCCGCCCTCTATCTGAGTTT
>JANNVM010000446.1:0-21063 GCA_031414455.1 Verrucomicrobiota bacterium | reverse complement strand
CCCGTTCCAATCGCCAATTTCAAAATTGAACGCGGAGCCACTCGTCAGCGTAAGGGCTCCGGTGGTGAGTGTGCCAATGGAGTTACCCGGGGCGAGAGTGCCACCGACTACCACACCACCGGAGGCAGTCCCGGTACCACTGAGTGTCGCGCCGGGGTAGACATTTACTACAGACTGCGTCGTGCCCGTAAGCACCAGTTGCCCGGCGCTCACCGTCGTCGCGCCGGTGTAACTGCTGGTCCCGTTTAGCGCCAGAATGCCGGCACCAGTCTTGACCAGTCCGCGTGTTCCCGTAACATTACCAGTCAGGAGATAGGCACCGCTCTCAACGTACACGGGGAGGTTGCCCGCCGTGAGGACTGCGGCAGCGCCGGCTGCCTGGGGCACCACGGTGAGTTCGTAGTGCCGGCGGCGGCTCGTTACGACTTCCGGGCCGAGCCGGTAGTACAGATTTTCGCCGGGGACTTGATATACGTGATCCACAGACTGCCAGTTGTGCGCGAGGGTCAGGGTCCACTCGCCTTCAGTGACGCGCTGCTGAATGATCTCGCCGCGCTTCGCACTGTAGATCGCGCGGAACTGCCGCAGCCAGGGTGCGGCGTGCTCAGGCGTTTCCCATACCGGAACATGAGCACTCACGGCGTTGTGGGACGGCGGTTCGTAGGGCGAAGCGGGAATGCCATTACCTCCCACGCCATTGAGCCAAATCAAAGCGTTATCGACACTATGGGGCGTCCAGCTATTGTTAAACGAAAGGGTCCCTCCAACGATTGAGAGGCTCCCATTCGAAATACTCACGCTCGAGCCCAGATTCGAGCCCGGAAAGTAATTCTGCACGCCGAGGTTAACCGTGTACCGCTGGTCATCCACCCAGGTTCCCGCACCCTGCCAGCGGAGGCGTTCACTGAATACCGGGACCGTGCTGCCGCTGTGAGCGCCTTTTGTCAGCAGATCGGGAATGAATTTGCGGTCTCCCGCCGTCAACATGCCCTGACTGGGACGGAATGATCGCAGGCCAGCGATGTCTCCCCGGTTCGTGTAATAAAGCTGGTCCTTTTTGGCGTCGTGCGCCGGACGCTGGGCAACGCCCGTCGTGGCGATGACCTGGGATTTCCACCGGACGCCATCCCACCATGCCGCCACCAGCGGCCAGGGCTGGAGCCTGCCGGGGGCGGCAGGAACTCCGAGGGCTGGTGCATTTTGAAAAGTCGCGTAGAGCACATGGCGCTTCGCATCCACCACGCCTTCCGACGGTGCATCGCCAAGGTCCGTC
Source organism: Verrucomicrobiota bacterium (assembly GCA_031414455.1). Taxonomy (GTDB): domain Bacteria; phylum Verrucomicrobiota; class Verrucomicrobiia; order Verrucomicrobiales; family V1-33; genus V1-33. The sequence continues at coordinate 19,790 of JANNVM010000446.1, read as the reverse complement.
GCGATGACGTCCGACTTCCACAGGTTGTCCACGGCACTCCAGTGAACAGCGAGAAGCGAGCGCGTCGCCGCATCGTAAGCAAAGACGGTATGCCATTCGGGATGCACGCCGAGGACCTGCGTGACCGTCGCGGAAATCGTTTCCGTCACCACCCAGCCGGCAGGAGATTTCTGCATGGCCCGGAGGCGTCCTTCCGGGGAAACAAAATACAGGTTATGCCAGACTGGATCATTCACCAGCGCTGAGCCGCTGCTCACCTGGAACATCTCCTGTGTCGGCGCATAGATCGCGAGCCGTTCAAAGTACTTCGCCTTGTTCCAGATGTGGGCCGCCAGAAGGTCGTTCTCAACGCTCCACAGAACGCGCCACAATGAATCGAACGCGAGATTCGAACCCGGCGTCGCGGTGACTGCATAACGCGGTCCCGTTTTTGGCGAACCGGCGACCAGCGGCTGAGGCTCCTTTTTCCATGGCGCGGCTTGAACCGTTAAGACGAACGGCATCAGTAATGACACAACAGGAAGACAGCGCAGACGAGGCAGGGCGAGACACATAAAAGGAATCAGGATTATTGCGCGACTTCTATCAGTTGGCCGGGCTCCTGTCAAAGATCAGATGCCCCTGGACCTTCCGTAACTCCGGTGCCCGGGATGCCTGCTCAATCCCTCGCCCGCAGCGAGGCTGTAAGTCCATGGGCAGCGAGGCCCTCGATTTCGCTGAACTTCTCAATGATGGGGGCCGAGCGGCGCAGGGCTGCCTGACTGAGGCGGACGATGCTGGTGCGGCGCTGGAACTGGTCCACGGTCAGGCCGGGGAAGGACTTCCCCGCGCCTCCAGTGGGGAGCGTGTGCGATGGACCAGCAAGGAAATCACCGGCCGCGACGGGGCTGTAGTTGCCGATGAAGATCGCGCCACTGCTGCGGATTTGCGGCAGGAGGCGGACTTCATCTTTCTCCCTGACCGCAAGGCTGAGGTGCTCCGGTGCCCACGCATTGGCGATCGCCACGGCCTGCGCTAGGTCTTTGGTGTGAATCAGCGTGCCGCTGGTGGCGAGCGACTGCCTGGCAATATCGGCGCGCGGCAGGATCGTAAGCTGGTGCTCGATCTGCTGCTGCACAGCAGCGAGGAGTTGCTTTGACGGTGTGGCGAACAGCACCTGGCTGTCTTTGCCGTGTTCGGCCTGCGCGAGCAGATCCGCGGCGATGAACGCAGGGTTCGCCGTGTCGTCGGCGATGACCATGACTTCGCTTGGCCCTGGCAGGAGATCTATTCCAACTGCGCCGAAAAGCTGACGCTTGGCTTCGACGACGAATTTGTTGCCGGGACCCATGATCTTGTCCACCGGCCGGATGGACTTCGTGCCGAATGTCAGAGCGGCAATGGCGTGCGCGCCGCCGACACGATAAACTTCCGTGGCACCGGTCAGTTTCAGCGCCGCGAGCATGGCGGCATTCACCTTTCCGTCAGGGCCGCAGGGCGTGCAGACGACAATCTCCGGCACTCCTGCCGCCTGCGCGAGAGTCACGGTCATGATGACCGTGGAAATGAGCGGCGCGGTGCCGCCGGGGACATAGATGCCGACGCGCTGGAACGGCTGATAGACTTCGCCGGTCTCGGCACCCTGGACATTCCGCATCTTCCAGTTCTTCCGCAGGCTCTTCTTCGCAAAGGCGAGCACGTTTTTATGTGAGGCCGCGAGAGCGCGCTTCACGTCAGCGGGCACCGACTTCTGCGCGGCAGCAAACTCCGCCGGCGTCACTGCCAGCGATTTCGCCGTGAGTTTCGCGCCATCAAATTTCGCGGCGAACTCCACGAGCGCTGCATCGCCGCGCTTTTTCACCTCCGCGATAATGCCGGCGACGTATTCCTGAAGTTCGACCGTGGGAATGTGCCGGCGGTCCAGCTTGCGGAGGGCCGAGGCGAATGACGGTGAGGTGTGCGAGAGGACTTTCATCACGATTACTTCCTCTTTCTCGCCGCGCGCCGCGCGCTGGCCTTGAGGCGGAGTGCATTGAGAGAAATGAAGCCGGTGGCATCGTTCTGATTATAACTCTGCGTGGGGTCCTTTTCCATCGTGGCGATGGCTTCATCGTAGAGGCTTTGCGTGCTCCTCCGGCCCGCAGCCATGATGTTTCCTTTGTAGAGCTTAAGGCGCACTTCGCCGCTCACGTACTTCTGGCTTTCCGTGACGAACGCCTGGAGAGCGTCGCGCTCGGGTGAGAACCAGAATCCGTTATAGACCAGCGCGGCATATTTCGGAATTAGGCTGTCGCGCAGGTGCATGACCTCGCGGTCCATCGTCAGGCTCTCGATCTGGCGGTGAGCCAGGTGAAGAATGCTGCCGCCAGGGGTTTCATACACGCCGCGGCTCTTCATGCCCACAAAGCGGTTCTCCACCATGTCCACGCGCCCGCAACCGTTGCGGCCGCCGAGGACGTTGAGCACCTTCATAATGCCGTAGGGCGTCAGCAGCGTGTAGCTGTCCTTGCTGCCGGTGAGCGTGATGCTGCCGGTTGTTTTGAGTTTGAACTTCTTCACCAGCGCCGCTATGCCGGACGCCTGGAGGCCGATGCAGTTCCCCTTTTCAAAGAGAAGCTGCACATACTCTGGTTTGTCAGGCGCGTCCTCAGGCGCAACGCTCAGCTTATACATGTCACGACAGTTCTTCGCCGTGGAGTCAAACCACACGTCCTCCAGAATCCCCGCCTCAAAACTGATGTGCAGGAGATTGCGGTCTGAACTGTAGGGTTTCTTCGCTGACGCCTGCACGGGAATTTTGTGCTTCTCCGCATACGCGATCATCTCCGCACGGCCGGGGAACTCCTCACGAAAATCATCCATCCGCCAGGGCGCGATCACCTTCACGTGGGGAGCCAGCATCGCCGCGCTCAGTTCAAAGCGCACCTGATCGTTCCCCTTCCCCGTCGCCCCGTGCGCCACGGCGTCCGCCTTTTCCTTCAGCACGACGTCTATCATGCCTTTGGCAATACACGGACGCGCAATGCTGGTACCGAGGAAATACTCACCCTCATAAATGGCACCCGCCTGGAACATGGGGAATATGTAGTCGCGCGCGAACTCCTCCTTCAGGTCACCAATGTAGCACTTCGACGCGCCGGTCGTCGTGGCCTTCTTCTCCAAACCATCCAGTTCATCCTCCTGGCCGACATCGGCGCAGTAGGCGATAATTTCACACTGGTACTTGTTCTTGAGCCACGAGAGGAGCACCGAAGTGTCCAGCCCGCCGGAGTATGCGACGACGATTTTCTTCATAATAAGGGGGGCGACAGAAGCACAGGCGGGCGAAAGCGCAAGATGCTCCCACTCCCCCGGCAGGGGCCACTGGTATTTCCCCGCCAAGCCTGGTCAGCACGGTTCCGCGGAGAATCCGGTTTCGGAATCACCGCTAAATGTTATTGTCGCCATCATGACCGCCATCGAACCGACCACGAAGTTCTTCCTCGCCATCAACGGCCAGCCCCAGGGGCCCTACACTCCGCCGATGGTGCTCAATTTCCTCCATCAGCGCACGATAGACGGCAGCACCCTGATCTGCGCAGAGGGCGGTGCCGCGTGGGTGCCTCTGCAGGAAATGGAACCGGCGCTGCGGGCAGTGGCTCCACCAGCGGCACCCATTGGATACAGCGGCAATGCACAGGCGCGCGGTGCTGTTCCGCGCGCCACGCAGCAGTTGATCATCATAAAGAACTCTGACAACACCCGTGGACTACGGCTCGGCACCCTCATCGCGGCGCTCGTCCTCTTTTTCCTCCCGTGGCTCGAACTCCGCTGCGCCGGACAGCGCATGGTCTATCAGTCTGGCATCCAGACCGTTCTCAACCAGGGGAGCATGGACAGCGACATGAAGGATATGGCGAAAATGAGCGAGGGCGGCAGTGGAGCGAACCTTGAGAGTCTGGAGGGCGAGGAGTTCGGCGAGAAAGTCGGTTACTCTCTGCTCGCGGGTGGCGCGCTGCTTTGTCTGGTGCTCGCGATCGTCTCTGCTCTCGGATTCTCCGGCCGGACGGCATCGGGTGCGCTGGCGGCACTGGCACTCGGCTGTTTGGGTGTCCAGGCACTCCTCGGTTTCCCGCTCGAAACGGCGATCGAAAAGGATTTCAAAAAAGAAATGCTCCGGAGCATCGACAATGGGGGCGCCGGAGGCGGCGATTCCGGCGGCGCGGCAATGAAACAAGCCATGGGCCGGACGATGATGAAGGAAATGATCGCCGTAAAGTATTCCCCGTGGTTCTATGGAGAACTGGCGCTGCTTGGGGTGGCTGCGGTGATGGCGCTGGCCGGGAGCCCCCGGCGGCAGTGACACCGCCCCGGCATAACGGTTTTTTGCGGAGGAGCCCTGCTTCGCCTTTCCACCCGGGGCGCGGCGCCATACTGTGCCGACTAATCCGACAAGCTCCGCGGATGTGTGGTTGGCATTTTCTCCTCACGGACGCAGTCTGGCTGCGCTCATGAAATACCTCCTTCTTTTCCTCATCTGCCTTCTCCTGCCCTGCCGGGCAGAGGAACCAAACACTGTGCGCGTGCTCACCTTCAATCTTCGCTACATCAACAGCAGCGACCTCGGCGCGAAAATGTGGACGGCCCGGCGTGATGCGGCAGCAGAATTGATCAGGAAGGACGCGCCGGATTTTGTCGGCACCCAGGAGGCGTTCCGGCAAATGCTTGATGATGTCAGGACGCGGGTGCCGGGTTACGGCGAGATCGGCGTGGGGCGCGAGGATGGGAAACAGAAAGGCGAATACTCGGCCATTCTTTACCGTGAAGCGGCGTGGACGATGGAGACATCGGGCACGTTCTGGCTGTCGGACACCCCGGAGGTCGTTGCTTCCAGCACATGGGGAAACACGGTGACACGCATCTGCACATGGGGACGCTTCAAACATAAAGTGTCAGGACGCGAACTCTTTGTCTTCAATGCGCACTTCGATCACGAGTCGCAGCCGGCGCGCGCGAAGTCGGCGGCACTCATCCTCCAGCGCATTCGCGACCGCGGCTCGAACGCACCGTTCATCTTCACCGGCGACCTCAATGCCGGCCCGGAAAATCCCGCGATCGCCGCGCTGCAAAAAGGACCGCCCGCCCTGACCGACGCCTGGCTCTCGCTCCACAAAGACACTCCGGCGATAAAATCCGGCACCTTCCATGCCTTCTCCGGCAAACAGGACGGCGCTCACATTGATTACATCTTTGCTCCGGCGGAAATCACGCCGGTGGAAGCCGCCATCCTGCATGATGCGCAGGATGGCAATTTCCCGTCCGATCACTATCCCGTGCGCGCCACGCTGCGGCTGCCGTGAGTGCTATCGCATAGCCCCCAACTGCGGGCGCAGGCCGGCGGCGCGCTCCCGCTGCCGGCGCACGTCCGGAGGATCGGGCGGCCCGTTGTCCTTGAGATAGGCTTTCCAGCCGCCGCAGGCGCGATCAAGCATCCGTGCCAGTGTCACGACCTCCACGGCGTAAGGGCGGATCCCCGGATGCAGTTGCTTCAACGCCGTTTGAAGAGCGTGACCCGCATTGCCAAATTCGGATTTCTGAAACTGCGGACGCGGAAGATGCAGCGGAAACCTTGTCCGGTCGGTGCTCAGCACACACTCACCGAGCCGGTCAACATGCGCGAGCGATCCCCGCGGACTGAGCGACGGCTGGCCGCCGGCGGCGACGGTGAGCAGTGCGGAGGCGCTGAGGAAATGAGGATGCCACATGGTCAATTCACGCAGTTGCGCGATGGTTTCCGGCCGGCGCAATTCCATCAGGGGATCGGCCGCCGCGCGCAGACGTGCGGCAATTTCCGCAAACTGCGACATGGACAACTCGAGGCGCGCAGCCCTTGTTGCTTTGAGCAGCGCCATGACGTCCGACAGTGCTGGCGCACTGTGCAGTGTCAGGTGAAACAGGACCGGCCACTGCTCCGGGTGGAGTAAAACCCAGTCATCCAGTTCCTCACCGGCATCCGGCGGCAGGACGATAACCCGTGGCGGCGCAGCGGCCGGCAACAGGGTCTCCAGAGCAAGGACGCGCTGCAATTTACCGGCGGCATCAGCGCCCGCGGCCACAAGGCATCCCGGATCCATCGCTTCACCGCTTAACAGGGCCTCAAGCGTCAGGACCATGCCGGTAAACAACTGCGCCAGCCGCGCATTGTCCGGACCAAAGACGGAAAACTCCACCGTCCAGCCGGAGGGCCATACCTGATGCCGCAATCGCAGCGCCGACCGGACAGCCGTCATGCGCTGATTGACATCCTCCCGCAGCGCCTCCCCACCCTTTCGCTGCATCTGCTCCTGCAATGCCGCGGGAAGGTTCACCTTAAGCCCCTTCTGCAGGGGGGATGGACGTGCCTCAGCACGAACAGTCAGAAATCGAGGCCGGCCATTTTCGAGCGCCGGAAGGAGTACCTGCACCTCAGCATTGAGCAGACGGAAGACCGGCGGCGGCTCGAGCAGCGGGGAAGCCGCGGGGGCGTCGTGCCAGTCAGGAACGGTATCATATGTCAGTGATGAAATCCCCGGCCGCAGCCCCGGATCGAGATGAACAACAAGATCGAGCAGCAGCATGGCCAATTCCCGCGCGGAGAGTTCCTCTGCATTAAGCAGTGGCAATGTGGCCGAAAAGAGCCGCTGGGCCACGCCCCCGGGAGTGACCGTCGTGTCCACCGGCAGCGGTTGGGGCCTGACGCCGCGGGCGAGCTGGCCGTTGGCGATGTTGGCGGAACGGTCATCGGGCATCAACCGGAGCGCCACGGCCAGCGCGTGAGAGCGCAGACGATGAGTTACCGCAGAGCTGTCCGGCAGATTGCGTGCGATAAGGCGCATCTCCTGCACGATGCCCTCCACCTCCTTCGGCGCTAGGCGCAATGTGAGCGGATCGAAAAGTGGCGCCCGGAGATCAGGCCGCCGGTATTCGCCGTCAATATCACGGCGCTCCACAGTGCCAGGCGCCTGCGCGCGAACCGGCAGGCACAGCAGCAGATACAGCAGCAGTCGGAACGCCATCAGGACTCAGGATAAAGCAGCACCGCGGCGCGGCGTTTTTGAAAAGCCGTGATATCCGCCGACCACAGCGCCAGCGTTTCCTCCACGGGTGCGGTTTTGCGAATGGACGCCAGTGCCGCGGGATGAAGCAGCAGTTTCTGCATCGGCTCGATCGTGAACTGCGCGCCATGCAGCCGTTGAATGGCGGTGGCCAGGGCGATGCCGGTGCGAACCGACTGCGCCTTCCCGCGGTCCTTCACTGTGAATCGCACGCCCTTGCAGACCTCGCCTTTGTTCACACTGGCGGAGGGCGTGAACTCCGCCGCCGACACTTTCACGCCTGGCAACTTTTCGGCTTCCAGCGCCGCCGCTAGTTTTTCACCATCCATCCATGGCGCACCGACGAGCAGGAACGGCGTGTCCGTGCCGCGGCCGACGGAGACATTGCAGAATTCGATCAGCGCCACCCCGGGATAGAGTGTCGCCGCATCGAGGCTGCGCATGTTCGGCGACGGATTGCTCCACTTGAGGCCGGTCGCATCGAGGTCGCGGCGGCGGTCCCAGCCTTCGACCGGCACGATCGTCAGTTCGAGTTTCAGCTTGAGTTCCGCAGCGAAGAGTTTCGCCAGTTCACCGATCGTCATGCCGTGGCGCAGCGGAATCGAATGACAGGCGACGAACGACAATTCCCCCTGCGGCAGAGGACCATCCACCGTGATGCCGTTGAGGGGATTCACACGATCCAGCACGATGAAACGCCGTCCATTCCCGGCCGCGGCCTTCATGCATTCGAGCATCGTGCTGATGTAAGTATAAAAGCGGCAGCCGATGTCCTGAATGTCGAAGACAAGTGCATCCACGCCGGCGAGTTGCCCCGGCAGCGGGCGTCGCGTTTTGCCGTAGAGGCTGAAAACGGGCAGACCGGTCGCCTTGTCCGTGCTGTCGGTAATACCCTCACGATCCTCCGTGCCGCGGATCCCGTGCTCAGGACTAAACAGGCACACGAGCTTCACCCCCGGTGCCGCGGCGAGCAGATCAATCGTCGCTTTCCCGCCGCGGCTCAGCCCCGTGTGGTTCGTCACCAGACCAACACGCAGACCCTTGAGAGCTCCAAAGCCGTCCGCCTCCAGCACGTCAATGCCATTGCGCACCCGGCAGCGGAGCAACCGTCCGCGTATTGTCTGAACGGAAGCGGTTCTCTTTTTCAATCCCATCGCCTCGGCGGCCAGGGTGCTGACCTTAATGCGAAGTTCCCGCGTGCTGCCGGCCTCCGTCGGATGATTGCGGTTGGCCAGCAGGATAACAAAAGCATTCGCCTGCGGATCAATCCAGAATGCCGTACCGGTCCAGCCGGTGTGGCCGAACGATGACGGACCGAAAACCTCGCCTTTGATGTCGGAATAGTAACTCTGCACGTCCCAGCCGAACCCGCGCCGCACGCCGCCCGGCATCGTAATGGGTGTTGTCATCAGTTTCACGGCCGCCGCCGTCAGGATCTGTTGTCCGCCCGCGGACTTCCCTCCATTGAGCATCATGCGGCAGTAAGCGGCAATGTCCTTCGCCGTCGTGAAAACGCCCGCGTGCCCCGCAACGCCACCCATGCGCCGGCAGGTGGGATCATGCACCACACCGTGGACCAGGCCGTCGGCCTCGCGCGTCGTCGGGGCAATACGCCCGCGCTTTTTCGACGATGGCCGGTAGCCTGTGTCCGCCATTCCGAGCGGGCGATAAATGCGGGCGGCGGCGAATTCATCAATGCGGCTGCCGCTCACCCGGCGCACGATGTCGCCCAGCAGGATGAAGTTAATGTCGCTGTAGCGGAAGCGTTCACCCGGCGCGCTCTGCAGCAACTCCGCGGCCGCCGCGGCCACGCCCGCTTTGTAGCCGCTCCATTCGCGTTCCCGCGGGATGCCGGAGCGCGTGCCGCTCGTGTGCGTAAGAAGGTGGCGGATAGTGACCGTCTCCTTGCCGCCACCGGTGAATTCCGGAATCAGGCTGCACACCAGCGTCCCGGGTTTCAGTTTCCCCTCCTGAATGAGGATCATGATGGAGGGCGCGGTGGCGAGCACCTTGGTCAGCGACGCGGCATCGAAGATCACGTCTTTCGTCATCGCTTCCTTGCGCGGGTCCGTCATGCGGTTGCCTATCGCCTCCGAGCGCGATGAGTTGCCCTGTTCGATCCAAAAGACGGCACCGGGAATCTCGTGTTTCGTGACCGCGGCGTTAATGGCCTCGCGAATCGGCGGCAGCAGCGCGTCATTGATGGCGGCAACGGCCTGCATGGTGAAAACAAGCCCGCAAACAAGCAGGCGGCAGAGAAATCCGGAGAAATGCATGGAACCCACCTTAGCAGGCGCGTGGCGGTTTCCACTGTTCACTTTCGCGTTGCGGCGGAAAGATGAGCGTGGCTGATCCGTTGAGATTCACCCCGCCATGACACTGCGCACCTTCCTCCTGCTCTTCCCTGCCCTGCTCCTGCCGGTCCGGGCCGAACCGCCTCTGCCTGAAAAATTCACCGGTGCCGGACTCAAGGTGGAACTGGTCAGCGAAGTCACCGCCATCCGCCCCGGCCAACCGTTCCATGCGGGGATCTTCATCCGGCACGATCCGGCTTATCACACCTATTGGAAGAATCCCGGCCTCGCCGGCGTGGCGACCAAACTGGATTGGAAACTGCCGCCCGGCTGGACGGCCGGCGACATCGAATGGCCTGCCCCGGACAAGGTGATGATGGCCACCATTCCCACCCACGGCTACGAGCGCGACGTCCTGCTCATGGTGAAATTGACGCCGCCTGCGATCATTGACGCGGCCACCGTGACACTCCAGACGAAAGCCTCATGGATGTGCTGCGCCCGCACGTGCCACCCTGGCTTTTGCGACATCGCCCTCACGCTGCCCGTCGCCGCCGGTGCGGAACCGGCATGGCACCCGCAGTGGCACAAAGTCTTTGAAAAAGAGCGCGCCGCATTCCCGGTCCCGATGTCAGGATGGAAACTCACCGCGGTGAAACAGGGCACAAAAATCATCCTGACCGGCACGCCGGAAAAACCCGGCACCTCCCTGCCGGAGAAGCCCGTCTTCTTCTCCAGCGACAACCTCATCTGCTCCCGACCGCCTCAGAAATGGGAAGCCACCACGACGGGATTCCACGCCGAACTGGAAATGTCAGACCTTCCGCCCAAAGAACAGTCTGCCCTCCGCGGCCTCCTCCGCAGCAAATCCGGCTGGCTCCCGAAGGATACCCGGGCCGCCATCATCGAAGTGCCGGTGAAGTGAACGGCTGCGTGGTGTGGGCTTCCCAGCCCACCGGTCTGCCGACAGCCAACGGGTGGGCTGGGAAGCCCACTCCACTCACTTCCCCGCCGGAAACTTCCCGGCATCAAGCACCTCCAATTTCTGTCCAGGCACCTCTACCGGCACGCTGAACTTGCCGGACGCGAAATCCCTGAGGACGCGAGCCTGAGGAACTTTTTTGTCGGCAGGCAGTTCGAAGGGGATTCCCGGAGCTAGCCCGTTCGGCGGCGGCGAAATGAAGAAAATCTGATAGTCACCCGGCAGCGCGCCGGGAATCTCAAACGTCCCGTCCGCCTGCACCTTCAATCCATTTCGGAAGAACAGCGGGCCTGACGGACTCTTCTGAAATTCGCTCCACGCCTTCCACATTTCGTCATCCCCGGACAGTCCGACATGCGGGGCCGTTGGATGAAAATGAAACGACACGCCCTCCCAGGAATCGCGCCCGGTCAGTTTGCCTTTTACCGTGCGCCCTGCGCCGCCGATCACCGCTTCATTCGTCCCTGCCCTCACGTCCACATGTGCGATCCGCCCTGTCAGGTTGATCTCCGTATTACCTGCTGCCGCTATCGGACACGATAACTGCACATGTCCCGGCAGCACTTTCTCAAACACAAAACTCCCGTCCGCCGCCGCCGTCGTCTTCTCATACTGTGCGATGATGCCGGGATAACCGTAGGTGTCGCGATGAATGGTCAGACTCACCTTCTCGCCAGCCCCCGCCTTGTCGCCCCACTGCACTTTGCCTTCGATGCGGCCCCAGGGCTGGAGCCTCACCACCGGCGACTTTTTGAACTCGATCAGGCTCATCTCCAGCACACCGCTGAGATGAACCACCAGCACCGCCGCCGTCGGATCATTCTCCGCCGGCAACATAACGCCCCCGCCCGCATCCGCCTGAAGGAGCCGCGGCAACCGCCAGCGGTCCGCGGCCTTCTCCGGCAGCGCCGCACCCTCGTGCCGCGGCCTGCTGCCCTCGATCACAGCATCCCGCTGCACCATCGCAAGGGCCACCGTCGCGCCCGCCGCCGGCTGGCCCTCGGGCGTCAGGATCTGCGCGTGCGTTCCCTTGTCCTCACTCAACTGGAAAAACAAATCCTGCGGCCCCTTCGTCTTTTCGATCCACTGAAACACCTGCGGCACACAACCGTCCGCCTCCACCCGCAGCGCCATCTCCTCGTAGGCCTTGTCCAGCGGCCACAGCATCCCGCCATTCCTCCCCACCTGCAACGTGTGCGGCTGCCAGTTCACTACCTCATTCCCCCCGCCAGCCTGCGAACGCACGCCGGCAATGACGCGAAATTCGGGAATGGTCTTCGTGCCGTCCGCATCCTTCACCGTCAGTGAAAGGCTCGTCTTCCGCGCTTCAGCCAAAACCCCCGGATGGGTGGGCACGGCAAACGGATTCACCTGCCGCGCGAGCATCGCTTCTGACAGGAACCACATCCTGCGCACCTCAGCGTTCACCGGATCGAGAGTGAGAGCACTCTCGAAGGTTGCCTGCGCTTTATCAAACTGTTGCACATCAAAGAATCCTTTCCCCAGAGCCGTCAGCCGCTGTGCCTCTGCAGCATTTTCCGCCTTCGGAGCCTCAGCATCCGTTTTGCCCCGCGGGCTGGAAGCGCCGTAAGAGAACGGCATTACCTCGCCGATGAACCGGCCCCGTCCGTTCTGCTGCTTCAATTCAGCCTCCGATACTTCGCGAATCAATCTGCCGTTCCTGTCAAAGTGTCTTTCCGCTTTTAGTTCTCGCGCCGTTCCCTTGTAATCGTAGAAAATGGTCTCCTCCGGATTCATTTTACCATCGCAGATCACCGTCAGCCGGTGACGCCCCAACTCATCAGGATAGGCCACACAAACGGAGAGCAGTTGATCGTCCTGACCGTAGGTGGACTCTCTGATTTCTCCCTCTTTTTCCTCAATCTGCGACCGGCGGAAGCCAATTGTTTTCGGCCAGACCGACACATTGGCAGGCGCAGCGGAAGTCTTCGGCTTTGGAGTGTCGCCCGAACCCTTTGGCGCAGAGTCAGTGGGTTTGAGTTCCCGTGAGAACCATAAAGGCACGATGCTGCTGTTAAACCGATCCAGGCCTGGACGAAGTTCGAACGTATCCGTCACTTGACCTTTCCAGAGGACCACCGCTTTGCGTCCATGGTATTTTGTGCGCAACTCCGCAAAGGCGGGCTCGGCCGCTGGAGTTACTTCAAAAATGGTCTGCTCCAAGCTGGCCGCAATTGACCCCGCAGCGACAACATCACCGCCGGTAAGAAGCCGCGGCCCCATGGATACAAAGCGTCCGATCCGTGGCCTGCCAAAGTGTGACCAGGTCGGGCGAACGAGTTCCGGAATCTCAGATCCCTCCGACTTCAGCCGAACCTCAAACTCCGGTTTCTCCAGCGCGGGATCCTCATCCTTCATAGCGGGCATCAACTGCCTGGCCCAGTTCACGACAGCATCATCGGCGAACTGGGGCAGTTTACCGGCGAGTAAGTCTGCGCTACTCACGCTCCAAAACGCCTCGCTGTCGAAACCAGGCTTCGAGAATCGTGCCCTTAGTTTTTCGCTGACGAACCAAAAACGGTTTACGCCCCATCTGGAAGCGAGCGAGAAGCGGCAACTGCCATCCTTATCCGGGGATTCCGCAATCTGAAGCGCCCACGTTCCTTCTCCGAATGGCAGTGCACAGCGATCGGCGATTTCCTTACCGCTGTCATCGGTTGCCCAAACGGTCAGCTCATTGCGGATGAGATTTCCGTCCTCCGTAGCGGTCACCGTTGCATGGATTCGATCACCGGCGCGATAATCGCCCGGTCGCAGAATTTCCACGACACCGGCAGGCAATACTGCCGGCGGTTTGCCAATTTCCGACACGTTCTGTGTCTCGGCCACCGGCATCGTCGGCTTCACGTCCGCAGAGTCCATGACCGGCTTCGCCCTCGGATTCTCCGGATCGTAAGTGAAAGCCACGAACTTGTCAGCAAACTCCGGCCTGTCTTTGATGGCACCAGGATAAAACAGCCGGCGGATCATTTGGCCCTTTTTGTTGAATTGGCGCTCCTCGACACGCTGTTCAGTCTTCCGATCATAGCCGAAGTGAATGCTCCCCAGCGGATTCTTCTCACCGTCGTAGATCACGCCCTGCCGGACGCGGCCCTTACTATCGAGTGTGAATACCCTCACGCAAATCAAGTCACCCTTCCTGTTGTGAGTTGACTCACGCAGCGTGTCGTCCTGACGAACAGATTCCGTGCGGGAGCCATCCTCCTGCGGCACGTTCAGGGCCGGCGGTGCCGGCTGCTTCTCGACATCATTCACGTCCGGGAGGGATTTCGGCCAAAAAAACGACCTTCTCTTATCACCCTGCGACTTAGGCTGCGTCGCCGGTGCCGGGCCGCTTTCTGATTCCTTCCCGTCCAGCCCTTCACCGACTGCGGCATCCGGCACCTCCAAGATCTCCACCTGGTTTTTGAACTTCACATCCACCGGGTATTTGATTTCCAGGGTAGCCTGCTTGCCCTTGAGCCGGGCCAGATTTTCCAGAGCCGCGAAGGCCGCCGACGTCCGGTCAGCATAGCCAAAAAACGAAGTATCCACTCCATACCAGCTAAGCCGATAGCATTGGTAGCGTTTGGCGTCCGAGAAGTCGCCGTTGTAGAAGTCATCCGGCCCCACTTTTGCAAGAATCCGCACCGGAGTCTTTGGCATGTCGGCCTGGATGTCCTTGAAGAACTCCTCCTGGTAAATGGAGCACTCTTCCCATGCCAGCAGCACTCTTCCCTCTTTCTCGATGGCAAGCAGCCAAACGTCACGGCCCAGCGACGGGGACGCGAACAACAACGTGACACGGCCACCGGGAACGGCCTCGCTTTGGATCAGCTTAGCGTCTGCAATGGCACCGGCTGGATGACGCTGATAAAAAGCGGTCAACAGCTTCGGCGACCCTTCGGTTAGCAGCAGGAATTTCAGCTTCTCCTCCACATTCGCGGCCTTCAGAAAAGCCTGCGCCACTGCGGTGGCCGCCTTTACTTTTGCCTCCTGGTCGGCGTTCGAAAGGAACTGACTCTCAAACGGCGCACCATCGGGCTGCGCGGTAAGGTCAACGATTCCGCCGCTGGAAAAGGAATCAGACGCCGGAGTTGGCTGCGAAATCTGGCCTGGCGGAACCGGGGGCGGCCCGGCACCACCGCGTTGAGCGTCCGGTGCAGGGAGAGAGCCCGAAAAGCCTCTTCGGATTCTGTCCTGCGCGCCGCGGATTCTTTCGGCATCGCTCAATGAGTCAGCCAGCCGTGACCCCTCGTTCAGCGCGGCATCCGCGGCAGCGTCATCCCCGAGTGTCCGGTGCAGGTCGTGGTTCAGCTTCAGTGAAGCCGACAACTGCATCACCACGACAAAGTCTTTCGGCATTTTCTCAACGATCCGGCGCAGCAGCGCGATGCTATGCTGCTGACAGCCTAGCGCCTCCCGTAATCCGTCATCACCGCGTTTGAGTGAGCGGATCAGGATGGCCGCGGCATCGTAAGTTTTGGCGAGTCCGACCGCATGCTCCGCGTTCTCCGGCTCCTCGTTGAGCAGCTCTGTGTAAATCCTCACCGCCTCACCATAAGCCACGCTGGCGTCGCGCGAGGTGTCGAAGGCAAGAATGGTGCCCATTTCAAAGTAAGCGCTGCCCAGCCGGCTGCGGCAGGGCACCGACTTCTTGTCTTTGGTGTCATAGTCCAACAGCAGTTTCGCCGCACCGGTGAAGTGATTGAGCGCCGCCTCGCGCAGCTTCGCCGCCGCCTGCCGCGCATCCGGCGTTTCGGTATTCAGGATCTTTCCTTCCTGCTGATCCAGCCGTCCGGCCAACATCCCCGCGTCAGCTAGGAGCAACAGATCCTCATCGTGAAACTCGGGATCGCCCGGTTTGCCCAGCAGCTTGCGGAGCGCCTCCAGTTTCACCCGCGCCTCACCGGCAAGGCCGTCAGTTCCCAAAGTGACGCCTTCCTCCAGGAGCTTCTTCGCCGCTGCCCTCCTGTCACCGACTGTGGCCGTCGTTGTTGCGAAACTCACATGATGCAGCCCCGCCTTGCGCGTCGCGCTCAACACCCCCACAATCTCCGCATAAGGCGTCGCCTCATTGCCGCGAATGATGATCGCGCGCTTCTTGTCGGACTTCGCGATCTCCGCCAACTGCGCCGTCAGTTCCTCCAGCGTCAGCGACTTTCCGTTCCAGACGACGGAGCCGTCCTCCTTCACATTGATCACCAGTTCATCCGGCCTTCGATCGCCCTTCGCGTTCGCTGGATCCGCTGCGGGCACGGAGATGTCGAGTTCTGTTTCAAGTTTCGTTATGTCGGATGTGACCTTGAGAAATTGCTCCCATGCGGTGTCCGCATCTGCCGACGTGGCGGTTGGCAGTTTCAATGCCTGCCGCACTCCATCGGGCATATCGGCAAGATCGCCTTTAGTTTCATCCGCAGTCCAGTGCTGCGCACGGAAAAAACCTGCGCCACGTTCCATCTCCAGGTATTGGACTCCTGTCGCATCGGCATACCACAGGCGGGTGCCGCCCTCATCCCACGCAGCAAGATAGTCGCCCGCGGGGTCCGCCACCTTCCACGTCCCACCGGGAGTCGGCCAGCCGCCGTGGCTTCCGACACTATAAGTCACGGTCCCCGTTTTGCCCGGAAGCGGATGTGTCAGGACGATTTCCCCCGGCTGAAACTGAAGCCGGTGAATGCGGGCGAATTCCGCCGTGGAGCCGGGCTTCGCGACGGCGATTTTTGGCTCCGCGATGCGGACACTGAGGGGCTTGATGGTGAGTGTCCCGATCCATTCCCCGGGGCCGGAATACATTCGCGGATCGCCTTCCTGCGGCGTGCCGGCTTTGTCGTTTTCCCGGCCGATGCGGTTCTCCAGTTCCAAAGTATATTTGCCCGGGCGGACGACAAACGCCGCCGAATATGGCGTGTTCGCCGTCGAAGGTGATCCATCCCTTTTCGGCAGAATCGTTTGAAACGGCTGCGAGTGGAGTTTGGCGAAATGGCCGGGGTCGAGCCTCACCGGATCCAGAAAAGCCTGCGCCGTCAGATTTCTAACCAAATCGTGTTTGACGCCATTTTCATCCGTGAGGGAGGCCGAGGGTCCTTCATTGAACCAGCCGGTCGGGCTCAGCTTCACCGCCTCCCGGCCATCATTGCGAATAAACAGAGTGACTGGGAGAACGTGGCCCACGGGGATCTCCTCGTTGGGAGCGATGCCTGACATTCCGAGGCGGAGGCTGGCTTCATTGGGCTCCCCCCAGCGTATGGAAATATCACTGCCTTCCACCGGCTGGCCAGACTCGTAATCATCACGCACCTTTTTCATCGCCCCTTTGTCAGCCGTGGCTGCCAGAGTGATGAGTTTGAGATATCCCGGCGGTGTGCCGCCGAAATCGCCGCCTGCATTCAGCGGCCACTGCTGCTCGGAAACTTTGTGGCGGTCGGTGAAGTCAACTTTCCTGACGCGTTCCTGTTCCGCAATCCACAAAACGCCGCCACCCGCGGGCCAGACAATTCGATAGCTGCCCCGGCCGCCAGGGAGAGTGAGCGGATGGCTTTGCTCCGGTTCAGAATTCGTCCGGTCAGGGTTGAAGCGCATCCACTGGATGGCGGCGGAGTTTTCGACGGTCCCGGCCGAAGAATCCGAGCGATTCACCGACAACCGGATGTCCGGCGCGACTTCGTAGATTCCGGGGGTTGAGGCAAAGGCCGGCGCGGAGGCCGCAGGATCAGCGAACGCAACACGGACAGGCACGGTGCCAGTTGTCAGGGTGACCGGCGGCAGATCCGTGACTCCTCCCCACACTTTGTTGATTTCGATTTCCCAACGGGACGGGTACTCCTGGCCGGCGGCCATTTGGATTTCCACGGCAGGCCGTCCGATCTTCACCATTTCGCCGGGGGCGAGCCGGATGCGCCGGAACGACGATGCCCCGGGGATGCCGCCGCCCCATCCTGCAGCAGTGGCCGTGCCATCAGGCGCGGTGAGGCGCCAGGTATCCCACTGACGCCAGGTCTCGGACGCGAACTCCACCGGCGACGGGCCTGAATTGTGGAAGACAAAACCAACGGCGAACGAATCGCCAGGGTGCAGGGTGGCTCCGGCAGAGGGTGCAGAAGCGGCGACCCGCAGGCCATTGGGCAGAGACGGACCAAAAGTTAGGCCCCACAGGGATTCCTCTGTGGCCGGCGCCCCGGCCACGACATGCTGTGCAGTCCATTCGCGCATTTGTTCCGCGAGTTCCAGCCAGACCAGCGGGGCCGGATGACTGGCATGGATCCCGTGCATCACCGCCCGCATTTCTTCCGAAGTCCACTCCTGCTGCGACTCCAGCCGCTCCCAGGTTTTGTGCATCGCGTGGCGCTTAAAAATGTCAGCGAAGGCATCCTTGTCGTAACGCCAGCCGAGGACGGCGAGGCATTTCATGAGATCCACGGAGGATGTGCCGCTCTTTGCCTGAAGAGCGAGGACGGAGTCTATCAATTCGCCGGCAGCGGGATGCGGCTTTTCATCCTGCACTCCCTGAAGACTCCGGGGCATTAAGATGACATTGGTAAGACCCGCGGCGTTCGCGGCATCGAGGATGGCAGCGACATCGAGGAAGCGTCCGGTCGGCTCCGGCTCGACGCGCACCATTTGGTTCTTGTCAGCGGCTGACAGTTTGAGGAAAAGATCGCTGAGTTCCCGATCACTGAGGATGGTCTCACCGATCCGCGGGCGGCCATCCGGACCGAGAGTAATGACAGTGTCCGGTTTCGCAGCGGAGAATTTCTGCTGGGCCGCTGTGTCCGGCACACAGATGGCAGTGGCCCGGATCTGTTTGGGCCGCAGATTCGTGTCCTGCGACTTGAAGCGAAGGCTCAGTTGAAAATAGCTGCTGCCCCCGGCGATGAAACTCATGGGGGTTTTGCCCAGCGACTCTTTCAGCGTGAACACGGCGACCGCGGGCTTTGTGGCATCGGCCTCCTGCCAGCCGGTTGCTGTTAGCCCGTCAACCGCCGCGGAGGCCGGAAAGGTGTCGGCAGCATTCGTGCTGTGAAATGGTTCGGGCAGGAACTCTAAAAGTTGCGAAGGACCGCTACCGCCGTTGGACAACTCCGCTTCCATTTCACTGATTTGAAAAGGCGCTGACATGACTTCGATCACGATGTGCGTTATGAGTAGCGGCCCGTTTCCTAATGGGCCCAAGAAGTACATCGTCTGTCCGCCGGTGTTGATCGTGGGTTGAACCCCGTCCGCGAACTTAAATGTTCCGTCATTCTGCATCCCGTGCATGACGACACACCCGCCGCCGAGATACACCCGCTTTCCCGGCAGAGTCGCAGCCACCGCCGGATCCAGGAGAATGCGGTCCTGACCTCCCCATTGCACGATGCCGGTTGCCGGAGCGGACAGATCCGGAACCGGCAGCAGCGGCTGAGGCGGCAATGGGTCCGGCTGTTTGTCAGGCTCATCCGCGCGCAACAACGGCAGGATACAAATGCCTGCGGCAACCAGCGCCACGACCGGCCATGCGGCGGAACGATCCTCCACAACTCCCAGCAGCCTGCGAATGCGGTGCAGCAACGAGCCATCACTGGCAGCAAGGGCATGCTTCGAGGGCACGGCCCGCATTTCCTCCAGCGCAGCGAGCGCACGCGCGTAGTCGAGCACGCCGCCGGCCAGTGATGTCGCCACGTCATCGCAGCAGTGCTCGCGCTCGTTGCGAAGCTGGCCGCTGACCCACCAGACGGCGGGATGATAGAAGAACAGCGTCTCCAGCGCAGACTGCAGGAGATTCACGAGGTAGTCGTGCCGGCGAACGTGGGCGAGTTCGTGCGCGAGGAGTGCCTCCAACTGAGCCGCGCTAAGTCCTGTAAAAAGAGAAGCCGGCACCAGCACCACTGGTTTCAGCCAGCCAATCACCACAGGCACGGCGAGCGTGGCCGACGATAACAACCTTACGGTCTGCGAGACGCCGAGGCGTTCACAGAGCCGGGAAAACCGCTGGTCCCAGTCATCAGGGACAGTGCTGTCGGCGGATGCCCGCCATCTGCGCACGACGCGCCAGCCATTCAGAAGCCGCAGCGAGAAAAACAAGACACCCGCCGCCCACGCGCCAACCATCCAGGGGAGCAGTGGGCGGAGACGGTCGGCGGCAGTGGGATGTTCAGCGACGGCGGGCACTGCCGGCAGCGCGGAGAGAGCCGCGGGTGCGGGGCCTTCCTCAACAGCGACCGTTGGCGGAAGAGCGGGAGCGGCCTCATCTGTCGCCCGGGGCTCATAAGGCACATCGGGCGTATAGGCCTCATGGGGCCTATGAGCGGGTGCTGCGGAAACTGCCGCCATCCCGGGAACCGCCGGGTCGGCGCGGAACGACGACTCCTGTTCGGTGATGCCGATCACGGCGCAGATATTCGGCGGCGTCGGCGCGATGCGCAGCGCGGTCAGCGCGGCGTAGATATCGGTGGCCCAGCCGGCGCGGTCGGTCATGGCGGC
>JANNVM010000445.1:0-2494 GCA_031414455.1 Verrucomicrobiota bacterium | reverse complement strand
CGCGTGGCGGCGGCAGCGTTGCAGAAAAGTGCGGGCGGGGGTGCCGCCGGCGCGTTGTCAGGGTTGGCAGTGGCCGCCTGTGTCGCCGCCGCACTCAGCGGTGGCGTGCTCGGCTGGCAGCCGGAAGCGGCGGTCCCCTCTTCTCAGGCTGGCAGCAAACGCGCGCCCGGCAACAACGCCGCACCGGCGGCAGTGAACGGTGCGGTGTCGCCCAAGTCAGCCGCCTTCGCCGGCTCGCTCGACGATGTCCTGGAGTCCATTCAGGCCGGACGGCTCGGGCCGCTGATCGTGTTTCTGCCAACGGCCAAACCCTCCGATTTGCGCGCCATCATCGCCGAAGACGACTTCGCAGGACTCGGTGAAGGCTCGCCGTCCCGCAGCAACGCGCACACGATTGCCCTGCGGCACTGGGCGTTCATTGAGCCCGCCGGGGCCTTCGCCTACGGCGTCTCCCGGGATCGCGAGAACACCGGGCCGGCCATGCCCGTCGCAGCTTTGGCACTCGCGGCATGGATGCGCGCCGACTCCGCCGCAGCACTAACCGCCTTTGCAGTGTTGCCGCAGAGCGACCGATCCGCCATCGTGGCCAGCATGGGAGGAAAGGACACCGCCCTTGCCGATCAACTGTTGCAGGCTCATCCCGACCTGCTCTGGCGGACGGCCACCGGGCGGTTTTGGGACGGGCAGACCGGCACCCAACTATCAGCCAGCGAGAAGGACAAGCAACTCATCGAGGTGGTATTGGCAGGGAGGCGGGATGCCAATGTTAGCGGTGCTGCCGTGGTGGAAGCCTTCACGCGGCAGGCTTTCAAGAATGCATCCGCCGCGCTGGCGCGGGCCGTAGAGATTCCGGAACCAAAACTCAGGGATCGCGTCGTTCGCTCGCTGCGCCGTCAGTTTCTCTCCCGCCTTTCCGTGGCGGAGCTGCAGCAAATCACCGGCAGCCTGCCCCCCGGCCTGGAGCGTTCGCGGGCCATCGGGCACCTTGGCGGTCAACTCGCGAGGACCCAGCCTGACGAAGCGCTGCGCTGGCTGCGCAACATGGTGCCGGGAGTGGAGCGCGATGTCGCATGGCAACACATCGCCAGCGTCATCGCCGGTGCCGATCCGTGGAGCCTGCTGGAAACCACGGCGGCGCTGCGCGGCCCGGTGAGTTATGCCGAGCAGGCCATGAAGAGTGACGGTTCTTATAACGATATCCCGTGGCATGATGATGCCTTGAAACGGGCGCTGGCCTTCGCGGGCCGCGATGATCCACAGCGGGCGCTGGCCCTGCTGCCGGATATCCTGGCAAAAATGGGCCGCCGCGGCACCGAGCCGTTTTTTCGGGGCGAGGTGGAAGCCCTGACCCTGCTGGTAGTTACCGGCTGGATGGAGAAGGACATTCCCGGCGCGATCCGCTGGGTCGCAGCGACCGACGCCGGGTCGTTAAAGAATCAGTTCTGGATCGGGCTCAACGGTTACGACGGAGACGCCGCACCGCTCATCGCCATGCTCCCCGCTGCGACGGAAGCCGAGCGCAGCCTGCTGCACCGCGCCCTCGGCAACACCGTCGAAGAGGCGGTCCAAAACGGCACCGCGGAAGCGTTGATCACGCAAATGCCCCGCAACGACGCCGATGCCATCCTCGCCATGTATGCCAACTGGGCGGGGGCGCGAAACGAAATAGAAGATGCCCTGCGCTTTGCGAACCTGGCCTCGCCGGCCTGCCGCACCGAGAAGATCCTGCCGGACATTGCCCGTGAATGGCTGGCCGATGATGCGCCGGCTGCTGTCGAGTGGATCAAATCACTCCCACCCGCGGAACGTCAGGCCGTTCTCAACGCCGCCGCTGCTGCGAAGCTCACACCCGAAGCGCGCGCGGCCCTGCAGCAACTCACACCATGAAACGCCTCCGCACTCTCCTCCTGTCCGCCGTCTGTTTCGCTCTCGCATGGGGCGCGGTACATTTTGTCAGGACGATCGCCGCCGTAGGCGAACCCGCGCCACGCCGCGCCGTCGTTATTCCGGACCGGACCGCGCCGGTGTCCGCAGGCCCTGACAAAGTGGCAGCCGTGCGCGAAGCCTTCGCGAATACGTCACCGGGCGGGTGGTCCGCGCTGTGGCAGGACTTCGCCAGCCACGCCAGCATCGCGGATCTCGAAAAGGCCTCGCAGTCCGCGGTCGCGATCCTGCCGCAGCTTGCGGACGAAGAACTGGCCTTGCGCACCGGCAAGTTGTCGGGCTCAGCGGGAACGTTCGCCGCCCTCGCGGAACACGATCCGGCGGCGGCATGGGCGCAGGCAAAGAGAACCGGCAACGACTCCTATACCAGCGCCGTGCTGCGCGTGATGGTGAAGCGCAATCCCGCGGATGCCGTGCGGCGCGCGCTGAAGCTGCCGGCGGGCCGGCCGATCAGTGTGGACGAAGCCTACGGGCTCGGGCGCAACGGTGAGGTGCATACACCGCTGGGCTCCGTGTTTGCTGCGTGGGCGCGGCGTGATCCACGGGCCGC
>JANNVM010000444.1:0-3960 GCA_031414455.1 Verrucomicrobiota bacterium | reverse complement strand
GTGGCAATTCACCGGATGGCGGCTCGTGGATCTCCATAACTTTCGCGTTCGCCTCAAAGCGGAGTTCCAGGCGTCCAACAAAGACCTCTACCGCGACGAACTGATCGCCGGGCAGTCGGCGAAGTAGTCCGGCGTGGTCAGTCCCGGCACCTTCTCCTCAGCCTCAATTCCCTCTGCTTCCTCCTGTTCAAATCCGCCGCCGGACACTTGACGTCACCGCCGTTCCCCGCAACCTCCCGCCGCCATGAAACGCCTTCTCTTCACAGCCCTCGCCGTCGCTGCTCTCAGCGCCACCCTGCTCATGAACCACCAAGCCACCGCCCAGGATCAGCCGGCCAAAGCCGCCGCCGCTCCCTATCGCCACGTCGTCATGTTCAAATTCAAGGACAGCGCGCCGCCGGAGAAAGTGAAGACCATCGTCGAGGCCTTCAAGGCCCTGAAGACAAAGCTGCCCGCCGTGCAGTCGCTCGAATGGGGCACTAACGTGAGTCCGGAAAATCTGAACCAGGGCTTCACGCACATCTGGACGCTCACCTTCGCCAACAAAGAGGCGCTGGAAAAAGGCTATCTCCACGAACCTGCCCACAAGGAATTCGGTGCCATGCTCGGCGGCGTGCTGGAAAAGGCGATGGTGTTGGATTACGTTGCACAGTGATTGGCGTGGCAGGCAATCACTGATCGAATGGCGGGCATGAAATCGCCCGTCCGCATTCTCGGTGTCCTGATTGCTATATCGTCGCTGCTGCACGCCACTCCCCAGCCGGCTCCCCATGTTCTTGCCCCGCTGGCTGCGGCAGCCATTGCCGGCGACTCCGCTGCCATAGCCAAACTGCGGGCTGCCGGACCGCCTGGGCTGGAGGCAGTGTTCGAGGCGGGGCAGGACGGCATTACCGCACTGCGGCAAAACCAGAGCCGTCTCGAAGCACCGGAGAGCGCTAACTTGCGCGCGGCGCTCGATGGTGTGGCCCGCCAGCGCGATGCCTTTGCGTCAGGACTCTACTGGTTCACTGATCTCGAAGCCGCCAAGGCCGAGGCGAAGAAAACCGGACGCCCCATTCTCTCGCTGCGCCTGCTGGGCAATCTGGATGACGAGTTCAGTTGCGCCAACAGCCGCTTCTTTCGCACCGCGCTCTACGCCAACCGCACCGTCTCCGCCCTGCTGCGCCGCGGCTACGTGCTGCACTGGAAAAGCGTGCGCCCCGTACCTGTCCTCACCATAGACATGGGCGACGGCCGCCGCATCAAACGCACCATCACGGGCAACAGCATCCATTACATCCTTGATGCCGACGGCCATGTACTCGACGCGCTGCCGGGGAATTACGGGCCGGCGTCGTTCATCGCGGCGCTGATCAAAATCGAAAAGGGCACCAGCGGCTCCGGCCCGCCGCAGATCAACCGCTGGCATGTGCGACAGGCCATCTCGCTGTGCGATGCGTGGCTCTACGATGCCGTGCGTGCCGGCGTTTATGGCGAGAAAGCCGCTGCCGCGCTGGAGGAGCCGAATGAAGCGGCAAAGATAATGCTGGAATTGCGAAGCAAGGCGTTTCCAGAGAACAGCGGCAGCCTGGGAACCGGCGTTCAGACTGCGGAGTCGAAGAAATTCCTGTCCCTCAACACAGATGGGACACCGCCGCTGGAAGTTTCGCGCTTTGGCGAAGAGGTGCTGAGTGAAATGGCCTTCGATGAGGAATGGACTGAATTCGAGCCGGGTATTCCCCTCGGTGCGGCCGGCGAATCGAAACCAAAGGACAGGGAAACAGCGCTGTTGGCGAGCGTTCCCCTGGTGGGGCGTCTCTTTCGCACCAAGTCGGATTCGAGAATTGAAACCGTCAAACCGTTCCCCTATCCGACAGAATTCGATCCCCCCAAAGGAATGGTAGAGCGCCCGCTGATGCAAAAGGCACCGGCTCCCACAGCGGAGCAGGCGCTCGATCCGGCCTCCATTGGCGGAGCCTCCAGCGCGCCGCTGGCCCACCACATGAATACGCAATGGTGGGCGAAAATCGCGGCACGGCACCGGAACGTGGTTCACCTTGATGAAACCAGCCGCCGTCTCATGATGGCCAAGCTGCCGGAAACCATGTTCCTGCCTAACGAGATCAAATCCGGCAGGCCCGCGGAAAACAGCCCCTTCGCCAGGATGCTGGAAAACTTCGAGGCGGCCATCGCCCGCGACATGGTGCGCAATGAGTATTACTTCCACACGCTGATTCACCAGTGGCTGGAGGAGGACAAGGATGGCGCGCTGGCCCGCGACGTGGAGGCGCTAAACAAACGCGTGTATGCCGAATTGTTCCTGACGCCCGACTACGATGAATGGCTTGGCCTCGTGCCGGAAGACACCTATACCTCATTGGAAAAAGAAGGCTGGGCCTGCGACAAAGGTGCGCCGCCGATGCGCACCACCCGCGTGGCGCCCACGCCGGATACGGAGTAATCCGGGAATTTGTCTTTTCGCAAATTGTGCGCACTGTGACGTCATGTCTATCGTCCTAAGTCCCGAAGCCGCAGCCAAAGCGGAAGTCATTCCCGACTTCAATGAAAGGCTGAACCGCTTCATAGATCACCAGTACCGGTTGGAAGAGTGGCGTGCCCGCCATACGACAGCAGGGGTGCGGAGCATCGTGGCGGAAGGCCTTGCTCAAGGGAGCGCCCTGAAGAACCATGGCGCGGGCAAGGATGAGGTTTTTCAGCGGCTAATGACGCTGCTTGAAGAGATTCCTGAGCCCGGCGTCAGCCATGAGTAAAGTCCGTGGAGTGCTTGATACCAATGTGATCCTGGCGTCCCGCCGATCACAGCATCCGCTGAGCCCGGGCATGAAATACTCGACCGCTGTCGGGCGGGCGAATGGACCTTGCTTTATTCACCCGACATCTTCGCGGAATATGCCGCGAAACTTTTAGGGATGGGGACGGAGCGGGCGGTTGTCGTGGAATTCATCGCACTGCTGACCGCTCTCGGCGAGGCCGTGGACATCGAGTTTTTCCACCTGCGGCATTATCCGGCGGATAGTGACGACACCGCATTTGTCCTTTGTGCCTGGAATGGCGCGGCTTCGCATCTGGCCAGCTACGATCGTCACTTGCTCGACCTCGCTGGAACCTATGCGAATGTTTTCGAGATTTGCCGTCCGCTGCGGATGCTCGAAGCCATCCGTGCCGCGCTGTCTGCTTGACGTTCCCAGACGGAATCGCCACGAATGGGGGATGTTCGGATTTCTGCTGCGCCGCGCAGAAAACAAAGCCCGCGCCGACCTTGAGCAGACCGGTTTTCCCTTCGCGGCCATTTCCCGAACGATCGGCGGCCAGGATGCCGCGGAGAGGCACGGTGCCTCACTGGCCGCGGCCAGCGCGCCGACCGGACTGGCTTACGGAGCCATCTTTGGCCACCTCGCTGCAATCAGCGGCACGCCGGCAGCGGCCGTGCCGCTAACCGAAGCCGGCACCGCACTGGGGCGGATGATTTACACCGTGGATGCATGGGAAGATTATGCGGCCGACATCCGCCGCCGGCGTTTCAATGCTCTGCCGGCCGGCGAATCCGCGCGCCGGGATCTGGTGGCGGATGCCGTTCAATCCGATCTCGGCATTCTGAGCCGCGCGCTCTCGACGCTGCCTTTTCGAAGGCATGCGCCGCTGCTGCTTTCGCTGGCCGGCCCACGGCTGCAGCAGCGAACCCTGACAAGACTCGGCATGGCCGGTCCGCCGCCGCTGCCGCCGGAATTGCCTGCGCCGCCGGAACGGACCTGGCCGGGGCAGGAACCGCCGGTGGAGGAAAAGCAGCGGGAAAAGAAGTCCTGCGAATGTGGTGAGTGGTGTACCGGCTGTTCTGCTAAATGCTGCGGCTGCGGCGGTCGCGGTTCCCGCCGGCGGTCGAAGACGTCCAACACCTGCTGTGACTGCTGCTACTGTGCGGACTGTTCCGGCTGCGACTGCCCGGGATGCGATTGCGACTGC
>JANNVM010000443.1:0-2321 GCA_031414455.1 Verrucomicrobiota bacterium | reverse complement strand
CAAGAATCCGCCGCATCGCCTCCGCGGCAGCGGCAAAGAAATGGGCGCGATTCTCGAATGGCCCGTCATTGTTCCCTGCGACCCGGAGCCACGCTTCATGCACCAGCGCCGTCGGCTGAAGGGTCTGGCCCGCGGCTTCGTTTCCCATTTTGTGCGCCGCCAGCTTGCGCAACTCTTCGTAAACGAGTGGCAGCAGTTCCCCGGCGGCGGCATGGCCGCCCCCGCCGGCACGTTCGAGTAGGAGAGTCACGTCGGGCATGACGCCTGACTATCACAGTGCGCGGAGAGTGAACAGCACGAATCGCGCCCCTGCTTTAATCGCGCCGCCCGTGTTGGGCGTGAATTTACTTCCGTTAGCGCGGCTCAGCGTTCCCCGACCAGCCACTCTTCGCAACTGCGCCTGGCAACGGTGAGAGAGGCAGCAGTGAGCGTCTCCGCGTTATTTCTTTTGTCAGGAAAACCAGGTCGCTGAGGGCGGGGTTTCCGCTGTCGAAGACGGCACCCATGATGCGGAAGGCTACTCAATCGGGGATGTAGGTGTAATTGATGGAGGAACCTCCACTCCAAACGATCATCCCGCTGCCCGTCCATACCGCCGAAGTGCTTGAGGGAGGTGCCCCGAAGGTGGTCACTGCCTTCCAGCGGTTTTCCACCGGATTATAGCGACTTCCATTGATCAAATTGCCGGTGCCAGCGCTTCCGCCCCAGAGGATCATCTCGCTTCCGGTCCACACCGCCGCGTGATCTCTGCGCGCGGAGGGCGCGCCTGCGACCGGAAGGGGTGTCCAGCTATCCGTGGCTGGCTGGTAACGCGCTCCGTCGTTAAAGTATTGAGTGGTGCCGTTATAGTTGGTTCCGCCCCAGACGATCATTTCGCTCCCCGTCCACACCGCCGTCTGATGCAATCGTGCTGTAGGCGCTCCATTGGTGGTTACGGGCGCCCAACTGTCATTCGCCGGATTGTAGCGTCCACCGGTGTTCAACGGAATGTAGCCGGGATAAGAATAACCGGGCGTTCCGCCCCAGACGATCATCTCGCTGCCTGTCCACACTCCCGTGAAGTATTCACGCGGCGCGGACGGCGCGCCGGTGGTGCTCATCGCAATCCAAGTGTCGGTGGCCGGATTGTAGCGCCCCCCGGCAGCGCTGGTGCTCGCACCTCCCCAGATGAGCATCTCGCTGCCTGTCCAGACCGCGACATGATCCCTGCGCTTAGCGGGAGCACCGATAAGACTGACCGCCCTCCATGTGTTCGTCGCCGGATTGTAGCGCCCGCCGTCGCCATAGAATCCAGTGCTGCCGGCATGTCCGCCCCAGACGATCATCTCGGTGCCGGTCCACACGGCCGTATGATACTGGCGCGCCGCAGGGGCGCCGACGGTGCTCACCGGCGTCCAGGTGTTGGATGCCGGATGGTAGCGATCGCCGGTATTGTTGGGGCCTCCGCCGCCCCAGACAATCATCTCGCTGCCTGTCCACACCGTGGAGTGATAGATGCGCCCGCCGGGGGCCGCTCCCTGGACTGGCCGTTGCATCCATGCATCGGCGGCCGTGGTATCGGAATTCCGGCGCACGAGCCAGCCGTAGTTGGTATCCGGCGGATCGGTCGCGACACCCGCGGCGAACACCTTTCCGAATGGATCGGCGGCGAGGGCCCTTCCTTCAGCATTGCCCGTGGACGACGCGAAAAAGTCATCGGTCGTTTCCCACCATCCCGTCACGGAGGAACGCTGACGAGTGATCCAGCGCGGGGGAGTTGTGGCCGACGAACCGTAGCCGGTCACATGCACGTCGTCGTTGCCATCAACAGCCACCGCATAAGCACCGGCTCTTCCACCGGTGACCGGGTAGAGGTATTGATCCACCGGGGCCCAACTTGTGCCGGCGGATGTTCCTTTACGGACGATCCAGTAGGGTGTCGTCACGGTGACCGCGCTTCTGCCGCTGCCGGTCGTTACGGTTTGTTTGCCCTCTCCGGCAACAAACACATTTCCCTGGCTGTCCGCGGCAATGCCAAAGGCACTGGAATTGTTGGTCGTGCTGAAGCGGAAAGTGTCCACCACCTGCCAGGTGGTGCCGCCATTGCTGCTCTTTCGCACAACCCATGAGGGCCCTGTGCTGCCGGCGACAAACACGTCATTGCCGACACAGGCCACGGCAGCCGGATTGGCGCTCACCGGGTCGGTAAAATCACCGACCGTTGACCACGTCATGCCGTTGTTGGCGGTCGCGAGGCCTTTGCGGATCAGCCAGTGATACACCGTCGTGGTTTTGCCTTTGACGACGGTATCCTGCTTCGCGGAGCCAACCACGTAGATGTT
>JANNVM010000442.1:0-1558 GCA_031414455.1 Verrucomicrobiota bacterium | reverse complement strand
TATTGGCGGCGACCTTGAGGCCGCGGGCGAAGGCGTCCATGCCGCCGATGTGGGCGTGGAAGAGATCAATGGGCTCGAAACTCTCGCGGCGGACTTTAGCGTCGAAGTTGAGACCGCCGGTCTTGAAGCCGCCCATCTTGAGCAGTACGAGCATGATCTGCGTCGTCATGTAGATGTTCGTGGGGAACTGGTCGGTATCCCAGCCGATGAGTTCGTCACCGGTGTTGGCGTCAATGCTGCCGAGCGCTTTGGCGGCGGAGGCGACGGTGAGTTCATGCTGGACCGAATGACCGGCGAGCGTGGCGTGGTTGGTCTCGATGTTCAGCTTGAAATGATCGAGGAGATCATACTCGCGGAGGAAGTTGAGGCAGGCCGCGGCGTCACTGTCGTACTGGTGGGTGGAAGGTTCCCGCGGTTTCGGTTCGATGTAGAACTGGCCTTTGAATCCGATGTGCTTCTTATAGTCCACGGCCATGTGGAGGAAGGCCGCGAGGTGATCCATCTCGCGCTTCAGGTTCGTATTGAGCAGGCTGGAATAGCCTTCGCGCCCGCCCCAGAAGGTGTAGCCCTGACCGCCGAGACGCTTGGTAACATCCATCGCCTTCTTCACCTGAGCGGCGGCGTAGGCATAGACACCGGCATCGGGGGAAGTGGCGGCACCCTGGCAGTAGCGCGGGTGGCCGAAGAGGCAGGCGGTGCCCCAGAGAAGTTTCTTGCCCGTCTGCTTCTGAAGTTTGCCGAGGTGATCGGCGACTTCGTCCAGCGCGTCATTGCTTGCCTGGAGGCTGTCCAGTTCCGGCGACACGTCGCGGTCGTGGAAGCAGTAGTACTCGACATCCAGTTTGGTGAGGAACTCGAAGCAGGCATCGGCCACACGCCTGGCGTTCTCCACGGTTTTGCTGCCGTCATCCCACGGGCGAATGGCGGTGCCGGCCCCGAACGGGTCCGACAGCGGGTTCTTCATCGCGTGCCAGTAAGCGACGGCGAAGCGGAAGTGGTCGCGCATCTTTTTGCCGGCCACGACTTCGTCGGGATTGTACTGGCGGAAGGCGAGACGGTTTTTCGTCTTCGGTCCTTCGTATTTGATAGTGGTGATTTTGGGAAAGAATTCCTGGCTCATAGAGGGCGTGACTCTGGCGCAGTGAGGTGCGGCGGCAAGCCCCAATTCATCTTCAGCGCGCCCGGCCGGTCACTCTGTGAGTTCCGCATCCGCATCCATCGTTTCCTCTTCGGTGCCGGAGGAGAGCATGACGACGTTCACGATTTGGAAGGCGAACGAACAGTATAAAGACCCATGCGCTGACGAGTGCCCAGCATTTGGTGGCGAGAAGACTGCGAACGACGGCACCGGGTGCTGAGGGCGAAGCGCCGGGCGAAGCCATAAGACGCGGCGCCCCAACTGCCGCCGGCGACGGGGTGGACGGTTGTTCGGCGGCCCGGCGGGGCTGCGGAGGAATGACAGGGTCAACGTGATTTTCCGGTGCCGGTCCGGTGCGGAGGGTATGGCCGCGGCGGGGCCGCCGTCTATTTCTCAGGCGGGAATACGGAAAAGACTTTG
>JANNVM010000441.1:0-13039 GCA_031414455.1 Verrucomicrobiota bacterium | reverse complement strand
CATGGTCCGTCCCGGCGGCGCGCTCACCCCGGCTGAAAACCTCGCGCGTCTGGATAAATGGGCCGCCGTCGTGGGGGCGGACGCCATCTGCCTGGAATCGGCCCGCTGGGGCGACTACCGTTACAAGGTCCACGCTTACAGCGGCGGCACGACGACGCAGGTCTATTCGTGGAACGGCGCATGGTATGACAACAACGCTGCCGCGCAGTACAACGGCGCGTGGTCCGCGGGGCTGATGAAGTTCAACACCGGACGCACCCTCGCCAGCCAGCTCGGCACTTACTCCGGCGTGGGCATGAGCAACGCATGGCTCGATGAAATCCGCCGCCTCCGGACCATCTATTTCCCGGCGCGGACCCGGAACGTGCTCTGGCAGTACCGGTTCAACGACCTCTACCCCTACGCGAACGCCCCGGAGGTCCGCGACCACACCACCAATACCGTGATCGGCGACACCACCGTGCCGTCCGGCTCGCTGGTGAAACTCACGCTCCCCGCCGACACCGGCACCATCTCCGCCGGAGACATCTACTACACGCTCAACGGCTCCGATCCCCGCCCGCAGTATGACACGGCCATCGTTCCCCGTGCCGGGGCGTTGCTCTACAGCGCACCATTCCCCATCACCGGCCCCACCATCATCCGGGCACGCGCCCGCGGCACCAACACCGGCGTCCAGACCCTGGTGCGCGCAGCTTCCACCGCTAGTGTTGTCGCCACCTATGCCAGCACCGGCGGTACTGCCTCACGCGGTCAATTCACCGCTGCGCCGCTCACGCTCGACAGCATCCCGCTGGCCGCCGGCGACCGCATTCTGCTCAAAAACCAGACCAGCTCGAACCAGAACGGCGTCTGGTCCGTGACTACCCCCGGCACCGGCGGCACCGGCGTGTGGGACCGCGCCACCGACTGGGATGCTGACGGCGAGGTCCACATGGGCATGCTCGTGAGGGCCACCGCGGGCACCGCCAACACCAATACGATTTGGCGCGTGTCCACCATCGGCGGCATCATTGTGGGCGGCAGTTCAGGCACCTCCGTGGCCTTTGGCTCCTCCACACCTGCGACCCAATGGAGCGCACTCATGGAGATCACGCTCACCGCCGGCCCGCCGCGGCCCACGGTGGTCATCAGCGAGATCAACTACAACCCGCGCAGCAGTCAGGGCGGCACCGCCGCGGAGTTCGTGGAGTTCCATAATTATGGCACGCTGCCCGTGGAGATGACCTCATGGAGCATGGACGGCATCAGCTTCATCTTCCCCGGCAGCTTCTTCCTCCAGCCCGGCCAGCGCATCGTCATCGCCAATAACGAGAACCCCGTCACCTTCGCCGCGCAGTATCCCGGCGTCGTCGTGCTCGGTTACTACGGCGGCACTTTGGACAATGGGGGCGAGCGGCTCTCCCTCCTTGATCTCAACGATCGCGTGGTGTGTTCAGCGGAGTATGACGACGACGCCCCGTGGCCCGCCGGTGCGGATAACGGCGGCTATTCGCTCGAACTTATCAACCCCGCCGGTGATCCGCAGTCCGCCGCCAACTGGCACGCCAGCACCGCGCTCAAAGGGTCGCCCGGCGCGGTCAACAGCACGCCCGCTGCAGGCGCGCTGGTCATCAGCGAAATCTTTGCCGCCGGTGGCCGGGGCCTCATCCATGCGACCCAGGCGCAGCCTGATTTTGTCGAAGTTCACAACCCGACCGCCGGCATTATCTCAGGCTCCGGCTGGACCCTCAACGGCATGGCACTCCCGGCGTTCAATTTCCTGCCGGGACAGCGCTACACGATGTATCCGCCTGCGCCGTTAGATGCCGCACAGGGCGAATTCACTCTGCGCAATCCCGCGGGCCAGGCCGTGGACGGCGTGCGTTATGGCCCCCAGGACCGCTACCTCGGCTTTTCCCGCACCGGCACCACGTGGGCGGCGCGCCTGCCCAGCCCCGGCGATCCGCCACTTCCTAACTTCACCGGCCCGGTCCAATCCGTGCGCATCAACGAAATCATGGCCAATCCTGTGCCCGGCGAACCCGACTGGATCGAGTTTTGGAACATAGACCCCAACGACGATGACGTGGACCTCACCGGCATGACCCTCGTGGTGAATGGGGAAGCCGTTCGCGTGACGGCGCTCACCGCCGTGCCCAACAACGGCGGAGTCCGCCTTTATTGCGACCCCGGCTCCACCCGCGGCGACGCGCTGAACATTTCCCTGCCTGCCGCCGGCGCCACTGTGGAACTGCGCGGTCCCAACTGGGAGGCAGGCGGGATCCGCACCTACGGCCTGCAGCAGGAAGGCCTAACCGAAGGAATTCTCCACGGCACCAGCACATGGACCGCGCTGGAATTCCCCAGCCCTGGCTCGCCAAACATGCTCCTCCCCGCGCTGCGTCCGCTGCTGAACGAAGTGCTCCTCATCAATCGCGACGGCGACAACGCCCCGTGGGCGCGGCGTCCGGCGTGGATCGAAATCAAGAACCCCACCGCCGCTGCTGTCACCGTGCGCGGCTGGAATTTACGAACAAAAAGCGCCACGCCGCAGACGTGGACGTTTCCGGACGGCGTCATCATACCCGCCGGCGGCCTCCTCAGCGTGTGGAGCGACCCCCGACAGCCTGCCAGCACTGCCGCAACGAGCCACCTCAATGCCGCCCTCGCCATCAATGCCTCCTACACCCACTGGGGCCTCGAACTCGTCACCGGTGAAGGCCTCGTCTATGACAGCATCACCTGGGGCCTTCAGATTCCCAACCTGTCCATCGGCCGCCTCCCTGACAACTCCTGGAATCTGCTCTCCGCACCCACCCGCGGCACGGCGAACACCGCGGCGGCCACACTCACGCCCGCGGGCGGAACGAAAATCAATGAATGGCTCGGCGGTGAGGCCGGGCAATTGCCGGTAGCCGGTTTCATCGAACTCTTCAATCCCGCCGCCCTGCCCGCCGCTCCCGGTCTTCTCTGGCTGGGCGATGAACCCAGTGAATCCGGTCGCCGAAAATGGCAGGTGCCGGCCCTTACCTACATCGCCGGACAAAAGCACGCATTATTCACCACGGGCAACGGGACCGCGCAGCCCACACGCTTTCTCTTCGACGTCTCCGGCGATGGAGAATACCTGCGCCTCAGTGAGAACGACGCCGCCACCACAGCCGTGGATGCAGTTAGTTTCGGCCGCTTTGCGGCTTTGGATAAATCCCTGGGCCGCCTGCCCGACGGCACCTCCACCATCGGCTCACTGACCCCCACCCCCGGCACCCCCAACACCAGCGCGCCCGGTCCCGTCATGGTGATTCAGCCCGCCAGCGCTGCCGTGCCCGCCGGCCAGTCGCATACCCTCCTCGCCTTCGCCCGCACCACCGTCACTGGCCAGTGGTTCCTCGATGGCCAACCGCTCGCCGGTCAGACGGAAAACGGACTCACGATCGCTTCCGTCACCGCCACTGACGAAGGCGACTACACCTACGCCGCTACCGACGCCTCCGGCACAACCGTCAGCCAGTCGGCTCACCTCACCGTGCTCTACACCTACGCTGCATGGGCCGCGCAATACGGCGTCGGAACGCAGTCCGCCGACAACGACAGCGATGGCCTCACCAATGGCTGTGAATTCCTCGGCGGCACCAACCCTCTCGCCGCCACCCCGCTTTCCAGCGGCGTCACCGGCGGCGGCGAATCCATCGCCGGCAACAATTACCTCACCCTGGAAGTCACCGTCAGCCGCCGCGCCGCCTACTCCTCCCTTACCGGTCAGCGCTCCGGCAACCTCAGCCTGTGGAACGACGCCGCACCCGCGATTACTGAAACGGTCAGCACCCAGCCCAATGGCGACCAGCGCGTGAAAGTGAAATTCCCGTGGCTCCCCGGCGACGACCGTGAGTTTGTCAGGCTGAAGCTCACACCCTGAGCCGGCGAATTTCACAAATTTGTGCATAACTCCGCTTCCCCGCGGACACCCGTTCCGCTATGCTCGGGGTCAAATCTTCACCGCCATGCCTTCCGTTATCCGCCACATTGATCCCGTTTCTCAACCCCAGGGCTCCAATCTATGCTGGGCCGCCGTGATCGCCATGATCACCGGCCGGCACGGCAGCGGAGCCGTCGAAGAAGTGCTCGCTGCTGCCCGCAGCCGCGGCGTTCCCATTGATTCAGCAAACCGCCTTGATGAGACCACCGGCGTGCCGGTTCTGGCACGGGCTTTCGGACTCTCGCATCACCGGTGCCCCCGCGAGATCCTCGCAGGCTCGGAACTGTCCGCCCGGCTCACCCGCAAGCCGGTCGGACTCTTCGGCACCCTGACCTCCCCGCCGGCCGGCGGCACCCCGCGTCATGCCGTCGCCATTCATGGTATAACAGGAGGGTTCGACGCCGCCAGCACCTGCACCGCTCTGGGGGTTGACCCGAGGGGATTCAGTTCCATCAACATGACGTTTTTTGCCCTCCAGACGCAGTTCACTATCGAGTGGATGGTCTGGCAGGCGTGACCTGATTGGTGATGCCGCACCCCGATCCGCCCTCACGGAAATTTCCCTCTGGCCGCGATTGAACCGGTCCTCACCATTTTTTTGTGTCTGCCCGCCTGCCCGTGCATTCGCCGCGCACTACAGCGCGCGCGAAAATCGCCGGTCTGCCGGTGCTTTCCCAATCTTCATTGCGATAAGCCTGCTGGTCTTTGGGATCATGATTGACCTTCTTCCCGGTTCGCCTGCGGTAAACGAGACTCTCCTGCGGCATCGCTTTACCGGCCGGTTCAGACGGTCCATCCCCTTTCCGTTGAGATCGTTCTTCGCAAACGTCACGTCGCTCTTCAGGATCTTTCCCATCGGCGAGCTCCTCCAGCCGGAGGCAAAACCCGAACCACGTCAGGCCATTCCCGGTTTCAGGAAAACCGGCGCTGCGGCGACGCAACGACTGCCCTAACTTATTACAATCCAGTCAAACCCGACTTTAGGCCCCAATTATCAGGAATGGGGTGCGGACACCCTGATTTTTCTTAGAGCAACCGTTCCTGAAGCGCCTTGGCCACGGCACCGGTGCCGGTGGTGACATGGAGCTTTTCGTAGATGTGGCGCATGTGGGTGTTCACGGTGTGGACGCTGAGCGACATGCGGTCGGCGATCTCCTTCTTGATGAGGCCGCCGACCATATGCTGGAGGATTTCCTTCTCGCGCGCGGTGAGCCCGTAGTCTTTCTGCTCCGGCGCGAGTTTGGAGAACATGGCCAGCACCCGCCGTGCGATGCGGCTGTTCATGGGCGAACCGCCTTCGAGCGTGTCGCGGATGGCGGCGGCAATGTCTTTCACCGGTGCAGTCTTTAACAAGTAGCCGGACGCCCCGGCACAGATGGCGCGAAAGATTTTATCATCGTCCTCAAATACGGTCAGAATCAGGAACTGGGTCTCCGGCAGCGCCTGACGAAACAGCCGCAACCCGGCGATGCCGTCCATGCCCGGCAGGCCCACATCCAGCAGAATCACCTGCGGGGCCGGTTCCCTTCGCGCCGCAGCGAGGGCGGCCTCACAACTGGAATGGCTGCCGGCGCAGCGAAAGTCGCCGGTCTTTTCCAGAGCGCGCGCGAGGCTGGAGCGAAAGGTGTCGTTGTCTTCAACGAGCCAGAGAGTAATCGGGGACGGCATGGTCATTTGGTGGATAGGGGAAGGATCAGGCGCAGATGAGTTCCGGATCCGGTGGCAGTATTGAGTTCGAGACGCCCCCGCATCCGCTGGGCGCGGCGCTGCATGTTAGCCAACCCCTGGCCGCTGGCGGCGGCGGGATCGAAGCCGCGCCCGTTGTCGCTGATCGCCATGCGGAACTCACCGCCGGATTCGGTGAGGCGAATGTCCGTGCGCGTCGCGGACGCATGACGGCGAATGTTGTGCAGCGCCTCTTTGAGGATGAGCAGGACGTCGCGCTGTGACTTCAGCGGCAATGGGTACCGCAGGCCCTCCGCGGTGAGTTTCCATTCCATGCCGGCAAGCATGGACGAAGCGGTGGCCTGCAGACGGTCCGCCAGATCCCCCGCCGATTTTTCACCGGGGCTGATGAGCCACACGATGTCGCGCATGGACTCCGCCGTCTCCCGCGCCACGCGGTGGATTTCCTCCACATCGCTGCGAACCGCCTCCCCTTCCGGCGCGGCATCAAGTACCATCTGGCTGAGAATACCGATGCTGCCGAGGTTGCTGCCCACTTCATCATGCAGATCCTGCGCGATATCCTGACGCAACCGCCTTGCTTCGCGGTGATGCTTTCTTCTGGCACGTCCGTGCAGCATCATCGCAATACCGGCGATGGCAAACACTGTGCCTCCCGTGCTCCAGAGCAGGCGCTGCTCCGCAAGTGACAGCAGTTCCGCGCGCCGCAACTCGAGCACCGCCAGTTCCGTCTCCAGAGCCTGGCGTTTCGCGAGGGCCGTCAGCCAGTGGGCAATGTTGCCAAGTCCGGGACGCGGCGCGATTTCGTCCACCAAAAACTGCGGCTGCCAGTTAAGACTGTCCACCGCATCGGACGCACGCACGGCCTGGCCGGCGGCTGCGTTTTTTCCGCCCGACATCACCTGCATCTCCGCCAGCGCCATCACCCAGGTCTCTTCATCACGCTGCCACATGCGGGTCCCGGTCAGCCTGACATACCGCATACTCTTTCCGCCTCCGGGGATCACGACCGGCCTGTCGCCAGGGTTTTGGAAATTCTCCGCCGTGTGATTCGCCAGCACCACGGGGGCGGCAAAATCCGGGCTGTCCGCACCCTCCAGAAGGAAGCGGAGCGGAAAACCAAAACCGATCGTGTCCGGATAATCCGTCGGGCGCGCGGGAATGAGCCGCACCTCGTCCACCGGAACGGTCTTCCCAAGATCCACCGTCACCCAGCGGGTAAAATCCGGTCCACGGCAGAGTTCCGAATGGTGCCCGTTGTTGGGCAGCATTTGCAGGTCGGTCGGATTGCCCAGGACGCTGACGTCATCAGTTAGGAACCGCAGCGACCACATGCCCTGACTCTCAAATGAATCCGGGGCCTTCACCTCCCGCTTCCACGCCCGGTTCCGGTTGCCGGAAACGACGAGCAGTTCACCCAGCGCGAACACATAGTCATCAATTCGCCGCCACAGTTTTGTCGCGGTCACCCTCACATAACGCGCCGGCTTTCCCCCTGCCCGTACCGCGACGGGCGCGAGTCCGGGGTTCACCGCATCCGCTGCGGTGAAATCCGCCGCCATCACCGGGTCCGTGAATTTCTCATCGTTCGCCATTTCCACCCGGAACCGCACGGGAAACCCGAATCCCGGCCCCGGGAAATCACCGAACCGCAGCCATGCCGGCACCAGCACGATGTCATCCACCGGGTACTCCCGCCCCAAATCAATCTGAACCCACTTCTCCGCGTCCGCCGAAGCCGCCGGCTCACTGCGATAGCCCACCTGCCAGCTCCCGGGGCGAAACCGCGCCTGGGGCAGCCCGTCCAGTTCGCCCAGCACCTCCCCCCGCCGCTCATCCACCGGGCGCAAGTCTCCCGCGAAGAACCGTGCCCATCCACCTTCCGAGCCGGCACGCAGCCCGGCAGCAATCAGGAGCAGTATAAGGAGAGGAAGCAGGCGAAGCATGAGCGGGCCGGAAATGGAGGTAACCATAGGGGTGCCGGGATTGTGCGCCATCTCACACGATGATGCGATTACTGAATTCATTCCGGGTCGCTACGGTCACCGCATTATCCAAACTCATCCTCACCTCACAATGTTGAAATTCACACCCGCCATTGTTTTTTGTGCCGGTCTCGCTGGCTTCCTTGCCTCTCAAGTCTCCGCCTCAGCGGCGGGAGTTTCCGTCGGAAGCTCTTCGCTCTTCGCACCGGCTGCACTTGATTACAGCGACACCTTTACCGTGGGCACGCCGGCGCGGCCCGACGGACTCTACAACGACAATACCAACGGCGGCTACGGCGTTCAAAACTCCTACGGAAATCCGGCCGCCACCTGGACACCGTTTTCAAATTTCAGTTTCAATACGGGTGCCGGCTCGACCTGCTGCGGCTACCCCGGCAACGCCGGCAGCGCCGGTAGTTCCGCCTCCTCCGGACTGGCCCAAAGTGGAGGCAACGACTTCAGCATCGCCTACGGACTGGATACCCACTACCTTGTCCAGGTGGATGCCGTACTGCCCCCGGACCGCCTCGATATTGGATCGTATGCCGCTCCAGGAAACGGAATCTTCACCGCCAACAGCCTCAGCGTGTTCTTCCGGAGGCAAGGCGCCGGCAACCCCGAGATCGGCCTGTATAATGGCTCACTGGAAACGAACACCGGCTTCCTCACGGGAATCCTCAGCACCGACACCTCCTGGCACAACTTCGCCGTGGATTTCAATCTGCCCGCCAACACCGTCTCTTTTTATGTGGACGAAGCGATGATGGGCAGCCTTAACCTGGCAACGTTTGCGGGCGGTGCCTATCAAAACTACTCCAACAATGCCGTTGGCATCGGCGGCACGTTTGTCTTTTGGGCCGACAACTTTCAAGTCGCGGGATTGACTGTTCCCGAACCCGGCTCTGCACTGCTTGCCGGGCTTGCCGGACTCGGCCTTTTGCGCCGCCGCAGAGCCTGAACGGAATCCGTTTCCTCAGGGCGGCGCGGACCATGGTCCCGCCGCCCTTTTTTCGGTTCACACCATCAACTCCATCCCTCGACAAGGACCGTCCCGCGAATAAACATTCACGCCATCGTGTGAGTTCACAGACGGCCCTCCTTTCCTCCATCCTCCCGCGCCATCTCCCTCATGAAACACTCCGCCGCTCTACTAGCTGTTTTCACCGCCACCGCCTGCGCCGACAGTGTGGTGGTTTTCAACGAGGTTCACTATCACCCTGACACGGCAGAGTCCACCCGGGAATACATCGAACTGCACAACCAGATGGCGGTGGATGTAGATATGTCAGGCTGGGCCATCACGGGCGGTGTGAACTATACCTTTCCGGCAAACACGGTGATCCCCGGGCGCGGATTTCTCGTGGTGGCGGTCAATGTATCGGGAGTGCAGACGGCCTATGGCGTGACGGGAGTGCTGGGGCCGTGGACGGGCCGGCTTTCCAACAGCGGCGAAGACCTGCACCTGCGCGACAACAATGGGCGCGAGATGGACGAAGTGATCTACGGCACCGACGGCAAATGGCCGGCCGGCGCGGACGGCGCGGGGCCTTCCCTGGTGAAGTCGGCGCCGAATGCAGCCAGCAGCGAGCCGGCGAACTGGACCACGAGCTGGCAGAACGGCGGCACTCCTGGCGCAGCGAATTTCCTGGATGCGAATGCCCCGTTTGTGCCGCCGTCAGGGCTCGTCTCGTGGTGGCGCATGGAGGAAGCGGCCGGTTCCACCACGGCGGATGCAGCGGGCGGCAACACCGGCACACTTGGAGCGGGCACAACACGCATCGCGGGCCTAACGGGCAGTGGCGGACTAAGTTTCGACAACACCGTCGCGGCCTCGGTAAATGTCGGGACCGGGTCCAACCTCGCGGTGACCAGCGGCATTTCCATCGAGACGATCATCAAGCCAGGGTGGGACGGCACCGGAACCGACGTCATCTTCAGCCGGAATAACACCAGCCTTCCGGCGAATCTCGCGGCGTGGTATCCATTCAATGAAGCGGCCACCGGCACCGCGCCGGCAGCCGACGTCGCGGGCGGCTCGAGTGGCACGTTCATCGGCACGGCCACCCGCACCGCGGGTACGAACAGCAGCACGGGCGCGATCCGCTGCAACAATACCGGGACCGATGGCATCAACATCGGCTCGGCCCACTCCTTCACCACTGGCCTGACGATCAGTGCGTGGATCAAGCCTGGCTGGAGCGGCAACACCGGCGACTATGACGAAATCTATCGCAAGGAGGATGGCGGGAATCGCATCCTGTTCAGCTTTCAGCGCGATACCAACAATGGCAGTGCCAGCCCGCCGGTGGCTGCGGGACCAGTGCTTTCACTGGGACTCAACACGGGCGGATATAAGGAAATGGACATGCCGCTCGACGGCGTGAGCGGGCGCCCCACTCTTGCGGGACTCAAGGATGGCAACTGGCACCACATCGCTGCCAGCTATGATGGCGCGACGGGAGTGAAAGCGATCTACGTGGACGGCACCCTGCGCCACAGCACCACCCACAGCGGCAATGTCGTCAGCGGCGGCGGCGCGGCGGGAGTGATCGGCAACGCCAGCGTTGGCGGCGGCGAGGCCTTCACCGGGGACATCGATGATTTCGCGCTGTTCCGCGTGGCACTGACAGCCACGCAAGTAGCGAATCTCGCAAGCGGTGCCAACACACCACTCGACGTTCTGCCAGGCTCCAGTCAGCCACCGCGCGTGCTCCTCGCTCTGCAAAACAGCGGCGGCCCGGCGCTGGGGTTCGGCTTGAATACCGGCGGCACTTACAGCGAAATGAACATGCCGCTGGATGGCGCGGGCGGCCGGCCGTCGCTCGCAAATCTTACCGACGGCCAGGAACATCACGTCGCCGCAACGTATGATGCCGCGAGTGGCGCAAAATCGCTTTATATAGACGGCACGCTGCGCCACAGCGCAACGCTGACCGGCGTCATTGCCTCTGCCGGTGCCGCACCGGCCACGCTCGGGAACATGGCACCGGGCGGTGCCGAGGCCTTCACCGGTGCGATGGACGAAGTCGCCTACTGGAGCCGCGCGCTGACCGCCGCAGAAGTGGCGCAGCACTGGTCAAAAACGCTGAGTGGGGTGGATTATTTTGCGCCCGTCAACGCCAGCACGCCCCCGCCGCCGCTGCGCATCAATGAAGTCGGCGCAACTGGCAGCTTCTTTGTGGAACTGCAAAACACCGGCGCCGCGCCACTGGATCTTACAGGATACAGCATTAGCGTCACCGGCGCGAGCGGCGGCATCTACATCATTCCCGCGCAAATGCTGACACCGGGCGCACTGCTAACGGTGACGGCCGAACAGTTGGGCTTCAGTCCGGTGACGGGAGCGAAGATCTTTGTGCTCAGCCCAACGCAGCATGTGGACAGCATTGAAACCGGCGCCGCGGGCCACGGCCGCACGGCGACGGGCGAATGGGCCGCGACGTCCGCGCCGACACAGAACGGGACGAACACCTTTGCCTTCAATGACAGCGTGGTGATTTCCGAAATCATGTATCACCCGCGCGCGCTTCCAGGAGCGGCGGCGGTCATTCAGAACAGCACCCCGGTTCCATTTACGGCGACGTGGCGCTTTCTTGACGATGGAAGCACTCCTGGACCGGCATGGAAAGATCCCGGCTTCACCGACACCGGCTGGCCCAGTGGTCAGGGCATGTTTGGCAGCCCCGCCGCGAGCGGCGCCTATGCCGCAGCGGTCGCCGCAGATACGCCGCTGGCTTACTGGAAGCTCGATGACGCCACGACGAGCATGACCGACTC
Source organism: Verrucomicrobiota bacterium (assembly GCA_031414455.1). GTDB lineage: Bacteria > Verrucomicrobiota > Verrucomicrobiia > Verrucomicrobiales > V1-33 > V1-33. The sequence continues at coordinate 1,633 of JANNVM010000441.1, read as the reverse complement.
CAGCGGCAACGCCCGCACCGGCACCGCCACCGCCGGCGTAACGCGCGGTTCGACACCGCTGGTGAATGACGGCCCGTCCAGCAAAGCGATCACCCTGAGCGGATCGAATCGTATCACGGTGCCGGGCTTTGAAAAAATAGGGCCGGGCGGCTACTCCGTCGAATACTGGGTGAAGGTGGTGACCGCGCCCGGAGGGTTCATGAATCTCGTCGGCGACGGTGACAGCGGCGGGGACTTTTTCATGATGAACTATCTCACGCCCGGCATGGCCATTCGCCCGCATTACGGGGCAGGCAATGCACCGGTGTCGCTCGATTCCGCCGGCACGCTGAGCATCGCGCAGACCTATCACATTGTAACGACCTGGGACGCGGTGAATGCAGGTAACAACGGGGTCATCTACATCAACGGCGTGCCGGACACGTCGGCCGGCATCTCCCGCATTCTGCCTGCCGCCGGAACCACGGGGAATAATTGCATCTACATCGGTTTCGACAACCGGGAGCCGGCCCGGGGCAGTTACGTCATGGATGAAATCGCGGTCTATAACTATCCGCTCTCCGCCGCCCGTGTAGCCGCCCACTACAGTGCGGGTGCGCTCCCGGAGCCGCGGAATACGACACTCACCGCAGGGCCGGCGGTGCATTACTTCCGCACCACGTTCACCTTCACCGGCAACCCGGCGGCGACGGAACTCTTCCTCAACTCCGCCAGCGACGACGGCGCGGTCTATTATCTCAATGGCACGGAACTTCGCCGCGATAACATGCCCCCCGCGGAACGCACGGGCGTTACTCTCAGCGGCCCGCTTCCCGTTCCTGCTTCAGCGCTGGTCAATGGACAGAACGTTCTCGCGGTGGAGGTTCATCAGGCGGGTGGAAATGCCGATGTCTTTATGGGCGCGGAACTCACCGCGCGCGAATTGATCAGCCCGGCGCTCTCCTACCGCGAAAGCACCAACACGTGGCTCGAGTTGCACAACAAGAGCGGCGCGTCCGTGGACCTCACCGGATGGCGGCTCGATGACGGCGCGGATTTCCCGTTCGCGGCCGGCACCAGTATCGCCGCGGGAGGCCGCCTGGTGGTGGCAAACGAACTGACGCTGTTCGCCGCTGCCTATCCAGGCGTAACCGCCGTGGGGCCGCTGCTGAATAACCTTTCCCGCGGCGGCGAACGTCTTCTCCTGCGCGATGCCGCGGGCAACATTGCCGACAGCGTAACGTATTATGACGGTGGCCGCTGGCCCGCGGCGGCGGACGGCGGCGGCTCCTCGCTCGAACTGCGCGATGTGCGCAGCGACAACAATGCCGCAGAGTCATGGGCGGCGAGCGACGAGAGCGGGCGTGCGGTCTGGCAGACTTACACTTACCGCGCGACCGCTGCTGCGGACGGCGGCCCGGTGAACTTCAATGAGTTCGTACTCGGTCTCCTGGATGAAGGCGAAGTGCTCCTTGATGATCTCGTGGTAACGAGCCAGCCTGGCACCGGCACCGCAACGGTGATCGTAGCCGGCGGCGACTTTTCCAGCGGTGCGGCGGCATGGCGGATGCGCGGCACCCACCGCACCAGCGCCGTTGTGGCCGAGCCGGGCAATGCAGGGAATCAGGTGCTGCGCGTCACGGCTACCGGCGGC
>JANNVM010000440.1:0-3302 GCA_031414455.1 Verrucomicrobiota bacterium | reverse complement strand
CTTCTCATAACTGAACTCACTGACATTCCTGACTTCGCTCGCCCAATCCGCCCATCTCATCCTCGACGGCGCAACTGGCACCGAGCTGAATCGCCGGGGAGTAGATACCGGGCTGCCGCTCTGGTCAGCCAAGGCACTGATCAATGAACGCGATGCAAGAATTCTGCAGAACATTCATGAGGATTATCTTCGCGCAGGCGCGGACATTATCAGCACGAATACATTCCGCACGCACCGCCGCGCGCTTGCGCCCAGTGGAAACGCGGATCGCGCCCTCGAACTGACCCGCCGCGCGGTAGACATTGCCCGCGCCGCGATCGCCAATGTGCCTGCGGATAAACCGCGCTTCGTGGCTGGGTCGATCTCCACGCTCGAAGACTGCTACCGTCCCGACCTCGTCCCGCCCGATGACGAACTCCGCGCCGAACATTCCGAGCGGATTCACACCCCTGAAGGCTGGATTCCCAGTGGGCTTCGAGCACCACGAGCCATGTGCGGCCGGCGACGGGTTTGACGCGGGTGCCCTCCCATGCGCCGCCCTGTTTGGATTTCGCGACTTTCCATGTTCCCATGAACGTGGCCCCGTCCTCCGCCAGTTTGAATTCCGCGGTGCCTTTGTCGCCTGTGGATTCCGTATAGGTGAAAGTGAGCTTCAACCCGTCGAGCGTGCCGCGGATGTCATTGGCGGCACCGCCCGGAGATTGATAGGTGCCGCGCACGGCAGTGCCCTCCAACTTTAGTTCCATGTGCCCGTAAGTCGTTTCCCATGCGCCGGCGAAAGCTGGGTCCGCGGCGCGGGAGTAGACTGTGAACACGAAGAGCGCGGCCAGTTGCATAAAGCGGAAGCAGTTCATACGGCACGCAAGCGATGCGGCGGACCGGCTCCAGTGGAATTTCACGGGATGCGTCGTGTGAACATGCCGAGCCTGGACAAGGATCATGACCCGCGTACAGCCTCACCTTCTTCGCCATGAAATCTCTCATTCGACTAACGCTGTCCGTTCTCCTCCTCACCGCCGGCGCGATGCAGGCACAATCGCCGCCGAAAGTCCAGGCGGCGGAAAAGACTCCGGCGGAGAAACTCGCCGGCGTCTGGCACGAGCATACCGCTATCGGGGACGAGTATGCCACGTTCACCACGGACGGACGGCTGATCATGAAGCGGGGCTACGAGGTGACGACACTGACTTATAAACTCGATGCCGCGGTCACTCCCTGGAAGCTGGAACTGACGACCGCGGACAAGCCGCCGGTGGTCATGCACACGGTGATCAGGGTCACCGCCGGCGAATTCCGCATGGCTCCTCCGGTTGGCGATCCTGCCAAAATGCCGCCTGCCGAAGTTCTGAAAAAGGTACCGGTGATGAAACGCATCACCCTGGAGCCGCACGCCGGCATTTACCAGGTGGTGGAGGCGCACCTTAAGGGCCTCGCGGGGGCGTGGGAGGTGAAGGAGGGCGGCGAAACCGCCGAGCTGACCTTTAACGCTGACGGAACCTGGCGCATGAAATCTCCCGGCGCGGAGGACAAGGGCCGCTTCCGAATTGATGTCAGGAAAGTGCCCTGCGGCATTGACCTCCTGAGCATGGAAGGCGCCGGCCCCACGTATTCCCTCTACGATCTCAAGCCCGGCGAATCACTGCGTGTGGGCAAAGCGGGAAAGTCGCCCGCCGAGCGTCCCGCCACGGTGGACGAAGGGGCCGAGACGCAGTTCACGCGGAAGAAGGAGAAATAGCCGCCCCATCCATCAAGCCTTGAGCGAGTCTCCGTGGCGGACGTGCTTCATGCCATTGACCGGCAGATTCCACAGCCACGCCCAGCAGTTATGGGCGGTGCCGTCCGGCAAAACAGCGGGGATGCAATTCCTGACATAAGACGGCGGGTGGGGGAGCCCGGCACCGATGCCTTCATAGCGGTCAAGACTGGTGAGCATTTCGCCGGCGCGGTCCGGCGGCAGTTCCATGACGTCGCCGATGACGCAGCACTCACTTTCGGGTTCATGGAGAGCGGCGAAGTGGGTGCCGTTGCGGAAAAGCCGGCCGGGCATGGCCGCGGTGCCGAGGGTGCGGCAGCGGGTCAGGAGGAACGCCGCATGGGGATTGCGGCTTCCGGGGCGGAGCGAGCCATAAACAAACAGGAGGGAAACAGGGGACGCTGCAGACATGAGGGGGATTGCCTTGGCTGACCGCTGCTATCAGCCCGGGAACGGTCGCGCAATCACAACTTCATCACAACTTCAGAGCGCGCCCCTGGAACTGTGGAGAATCCTTGCCCCGCCGGAGAAACCGCGCAGTAGTGCCCGCCTGCATGGGCAATTTTATCCGCTGGATCGGCACTCCGCTGCTGCAACTCACCACTTACCTTGGCGATCTCGCCGTCCTCACGGGGGAGATCTGGTATTCGCTGGTGCGGAGCCGCATCCGCTGGGGCCTCGTCGCGCGGCAACTGGTGACGATTGGCTTTGGCTCGCAGTTGCAGGTCATTGTCACGGGAGCGTTCACCGGCGCGGTGTTTGCGGCGCAGGTCTACTATAAGTTCAACCAGCTTGGCTTTGAAAGCATGGTCGGCGGCATCGTGGCTCTCGCCATGTCCCGGGAACTCGGCCCCGTGCTCACCGCGCTCATGCTCACCAGCCGCGTCGGTGCCAGCATGGCCGCGGAGATAGGAACCATGAAAGTCACCGAACAGGTGGACGCCCTCCGCGCCCTCGGCGTCCATCCTGTGGATTTCCTCGTCGCTCCCCGATTCCTCGCCATGCTGTTTTCCGTGCCCCTGCTCATCGGTGAGAGCATTCGTTTTGGCATGGGAGCCGCGCGGCTCATGGTGGTGGGACTCTTCAATGTCCCCGAGGCTTTTTACGAGGACCAGCTCTACAAGAACTTCACTCTCGACAACCTCTGGTTCGGCATGGCCAAGGGACTCGTCTTCGGCTATCTGATAGTGGTCATCTGCTGCCATCAGGGACTGAATGTCCGCCAGGGTGCCGTCGGCGTCGGCCGCGGCACCACCTCCGCCGTGGTCATCGCCTCGCTCAGCATTCTGGTGGTCAACTTTTTCCTCACTCTGGCCCTGAACTACATCTGGCCCGTCGTCCGCACCTGACATCATGTCCGCCACCGGCCTCCAGCCCTTCATCGAAGTCCGCGGTCTGCACAAACGCATCGGCCAGCAGCATATTCTGCGCGGCATGGACCTCACCATTTACCACGGCGAGAGCCTGGCCGTCATCGGCGGCTCGGGCACGGGGAAAAGTGTGTCGCTCAAACTGATCATGGGCCTCATGCCGGCGACGAGCGGTTCCA
>JANNVM010000439.1:0-2974 GCA_031414455.1 Verrucomicrobiota bacterium | reverse complement strand
TGGAAATCCCAACGCCAAGGGCGCGATTTAGTCAGGAGGCAACCTGCGGGTTTCACCTGCTGGTCCGGAAGGCCAGCCGGACTGCATGGCTGGCATCATTGAAACGCGGCCACGGTCAGCCGCTTTGCCTGCTCACTTATTGGAGCGCGGCGGCACCTCCATGGTGGCGGCTGAATATCTCCCCGCGAGTCCACGGCTTCCCATCGCGACAGCGAGTGCGGTAACAACCAGCATCCCTGCGGCGGCGAAGGTTGTCCGCATTCCGCCCGCAACGGATGCCGCGCCCGCGGTTTCCATACTGGCCGTCCCGGTGGCGATAGAGAACACCGCGCCCATCACTGAGGTGCCGGTGATCAACCCGAGATTGCGCGACAAATTCAGCAGGCCGGAAATGACACCCCGTTGATCCGGTGAGACCGCCTGCATCACAGCGGTGTTGTTAGCCGTTTAATCAGCCGCCCAACCTCCTCGATTCCGTCCGCGCCTGGCGAGAGACGGGCACCGCGCCCATCGGCCTGACTGGGAGGCATGTGGAGAACGGCCAATCCTTGTGGGAGATGACGATCTACCCCTATCCGACGCAGACTGGATGGAACGCGACGACGAAAAGCTTCGAGCCTGTGGATGGCAAACGTGGCGGCGTAGAGCGGATCGCGGAGCGCTTTCGGCCAACAGCAATGGAGTGATGCTCAGTAGGGCACCGCGGTCAAACCGGGCACACGACTGAACTCATCCCCATTGTTGGTAACCACTCCCATGCCATGCACCAGCGCGGTGGCGGCGATCCACATGTCGTTGGCTCCGATCAGTTGTCCTTTGGCGGCCAGCGCCCGATAGATCTCGCCATACTGCCGGGAGACATCAGCGGACCAGGGAAGAATTGGGTAAGGGCGGCACAGGCGCTCCCAGTCGCGTTTTGGACTCGCCGATTGGCCGCAGGCCAGCTCGCCAGCCACGGTAAAGGTGATGTAGAAGCTCTCCTTCGCCCTGCTGGCAAAGAAGCGGTCAATCGTGGTCGTGATCCCGCGCTTGGCTTCACGCTCGGCCACGATGATGAAGTTCGTGTCGAGGATCAGGCCCATGGATCATCTGGGATGGGGTCATGCTTGGCCGCCTCTTCCACTGCGTCCAAATACTTGTCGCTGGTGCCACTTCCGCCGTTGCGGAAATAGTTGAGCAACGATTCCCCGGTCGCCGGAGCATCCACCCAGACGGCACGACGCACGACTTCCGTGAAGGACTCGCCTCCACGTTTAACCTGCCGAAGCTTCTCGTAGGCATCGAGTTCCAAGGTGATCGTCTTTGTTGCCATGCACGAAAAATACACGAAACGAACAATTGGGCAAGCGCCGCCACTTCAGAAAGAAGCTACTTCGCTCTGCTCGGGTCCGCGTTCCAGATCTTCAGATCGTCGAAGAAGCCGTCTTTGCCCATGCAGCCGAATTCGATCTTGGACTTGGTCGGGTGGGCGATGCCGGGGGGGGGAAAGGGGGGAAAAGGGGTCGGTGTGCATTTGTTGACAGGGAAAAGGGGTCGGTGTGCATTTGTTGACATAAACGTCAGAATTTGCACACCGACCCCTTTTCCCCTCACGAAGAGCAAAAAACCCTCAAGGACACCTACGGCGGCCAGCTCGCCGACGTGGCCGCCGCCGCCCAAAAGGCGGCCATCGAGCACGGCTTCGAGGCAAGGCTCTTCGATCCCTCGGCGTCGATGCCTTCAAGGTCGTCGCCGGCCTCGCCGGAAAACTCACCGCCGCCACCAGGGAAGGCAGCTTCGGCGGCCCCGGCACCGGCTCCCCCGCCCAGGGCGGCTACGAATACGCCGTCCAGGCCAGCACCAACAAGGATCACCCGGACTACGCGAAGTATTGGGCCGGTGACAAGGAGGGCGTCCGGCGGGTGAACGAAGGCTGGAAGCAGATGCCGAAGGGGAGCGGGTGATGCGGGCGTTTGCCTGGGCAAGGTTTTTCGACTCGTTAAAGGTCACCCCAGCAGCCGAAAAGCTGGACATTCCATTCTCTGGTCCTGAACTGGACGCTGTGCCGGGCGGCAAATGGACTGCTTGGCACTTTGAAAACTCTGTCCAACCCTGACACTGTGCTGAGTCCCGCAGAATCCATTCCCGATGTGATCCTCCGCCCAGTCACCCGCAAGACAATCCAATTCCCTCCCTGTCCTCAGTGTCCAAAGCGCACTATTGCTGGACACAGAACAACACCGTTCGGCGTTTCCGCGCGTCCACTGTTGCGTCACGCCGAAAAAACCGGTATCTCACGCGCATGAATACGGAATTTGCACCACTCTTCAAACTCGGACGAGCCGAACGTCTTCAGCTTGTCGAAGACCTCTGGGACAGTATCGCGAAGGAGGACGCGCCTTCGCCCGTCCCGGACTGGACGCGTGACGAACTTCGCCGCCGCAGGGAGCGGTATTTGCAGCATCCGGCTTCCGGGCGCACATGGGAACAGGTCAAGCAGCGGGCACGTGCTCAGCATGATTGAACGCGTCATTTACACGGAGGAGGCCGACGACGATGTCGCAGAGTCCTACGACTGGTACGAGAGCCGCGAGCCAGGACTCGGCGAGGATTTTCTTCGGTGCGTCGAGGCGTGTGTCCTCACCATCCAGCGGCATCCGCATCTCTATCCTGTCGCCATGGACGAATTCCGCCGTGCCCTCGTGCGTCGCTTTCCTTACGAGATTTTCTACGAGCCGACTGCCGATGCCATCGTCATTTACTCGGTCTTTCACTGCTCCCAAGACCCGCAAAAGTGGCGGACGCGCCTCGGCTACGGCACGTAAGGAAAAGCCGAATCGGGTCGAGGTGCCAGGATTACGCCTGCCACCAGGGAAGGCAGCTTCGGCGGCACCGGCACCGGCTCCCCCGCCCAGGGCGGCTACGAATACGCCGTCCAGGCCAGCACCAACAAGGACCATCCCGATTACGCGAAGTATTGGGCCGGGGACAAGGA
>JANNVM010000438.1:0-2453 GCA_031414455.1 Verrucomicrobiota bacterium | reverse complement strand
GGCTCCGCAAGGAGACGAACGCTCGACGATTAGAAAGCGGACCTGGCCACGATGATAACAGCCCCTGCGTTACCCAACACGCGAATTCCAGCATATCACCGCAATCGTGATGAGCAATCATCCCGGTGAGTCCGTCTGATTCCAGGCCACCTGCAAACCACAAAATCATGCCTGACATGAAAAAGAACGATCACGCCAACTTGACAAAACCGCAGCCATACCAGCCGGTGGGTAACGTGAGGCACGAGCGTTACCCCCGGTCCCGGCTAAACGCGGTCTCTACCCCTCCGGGGTAGATTCTCCTTCGCACGATCCCGGGGGTAGGCTCCTGCGTCGCCCACCCCCGGCTATTCATGGCCCACCCCTCCGGGGTGGTGCGGATCCAGGCCCATGAACAATGGCGAAGACACTGCCTGGTATCCCGCCATCTCCCTGTGCATGGCCTCACTTCACCACCATCTCCGTGAACGGCCACACGTATGCCTGAAGTGTCACCAGCAATGCCACGAGTGCGGCCAGCACGATGCTGTGCCAGAAAACCCGCCGGAGGATTTGACCTTCCATTCCATAACAATCCGCGGCGGTGCTGGCGACGACGATGCTCTGGGCGTCGATCATCTTGCCCATGACGCCGCCGGTGCTGTTGGCGGCGCACATGAGATTCGCACTGATGCCGGTCTGCTCCGCAGTGATCCGCTGGAGGCTGCCGAAGAGGACATTGCTCGCGGTATCGCTGCCGGTGAGGGCCACGCCGAGCCAGCCGAGCAGGGTGCCGAAAAACGGATAGAGCACGCCGGTGCCGGCCAGCGCCAGACCCATGGTTGCGTCGGCACCGCAGTATTTTGTGAGATGCCCCAGCGCGAGCATGGCGGCGATGGTAATGAGCGACCACCGCGCGCGATGCAGGCTGTGCAGCCACACGGCGAACAGTTCGCGCAGGGAATAACGCAGCCATATTCCAGTGATCAGCGCGGCGAGGAGAATGCCGGTGCCGGTCGCCGAATGAATGTTCAAATCCAGCACGGCCTCTGTCGGCTTCGCGGATACGGGGGCCACTGGCGGACTGCGATAGACTGCATTGTGCAATACGGGCACGGGAAGCGCTGGCGACCACAGTTCCTTCAACGGCGTCTTCACGGCCCCGAGCGTGAAGACGGCGACGGCGAGAATGATCCACGGTGTCCATGCGCGCCGCTGTGCGGCGGCGGTGGGACGGGTGTTGTCCTTTGCCATATCAGCCTGCATGAGTTCGGCGCGCGGCTGCCAGCCGTCGGACGGCCGCCATTTTTTTAAGAGCAGCACCAGCGCGGCCATGCTGACCATGCTGGCAACGATGTCCACGAGCCACGGGCCGTGGAAGTTGCTGACAAGATACTGCGGCACGGCGAAAGCGAGTCCCGCCGTCAGGGCCGCGGGCCACACGCCGAGCATTCCGCGCCAGCCGGCGAACGCCCACACGACCCAAAACGGCACCAGCACCGAGAAGAACGGCAACTGCCGCCCGGCCATCGCGGAGAGTTCGAGAAGATCAAGCCCTGACACTTTCGCGAGGGCAATCAGCGGCGTGCCCAGTGAACCGAATGCCACCGGCGCTGTGTTTGCGATGAGCGAAAGGCAGCACGCCTGGAGCGGACGAAAGCCGAGGCGGATGAGGATCGCCGCCGTCACCGCCACCGGCGTGCCGAAGCCCGCGGCACCTTCAAAGAACGCGCCGAAGCTGAAGGCGATGAGGATCACCTGCACCCGCGGGTCCGGTGCGATGCCGGCGAGGCTTTTCTGCAGCACGTCGAACAATCCGCGCCTCACGGTCAGCTCGTAGAGGAACAAAAGGTTGATGATGAGCCAGCCGATGGGGAACAGTCCGTAGGCCGCCCCATAGGCCGAGGCTGCGGCCACCATGCCGGCGGGCATTCCGAAAACAAACAGCGCCACCAGCACCGCCACCGCCAGACCAGCCAGGGCTGCGGTATGAATCTTCAGCTTTCCCAGCGCGATGGCCCCCAGCAACACGACCACCGGCAGTGCCGCGGCCACAGTGGAGAGAAAGGCATTGCCAAGGGGATCGTAAATCTGAGTCCAGGTCATGACCGCGCATCACAGCGAATCGGCACCGCGAATGCAATGAAAACCGTGCTTGCCCGCGGGATGGCCACAAAGACGTTCGCCGTCATGAAACGACTGCTCCTTTTTCTCGCCGTAATCGCCCTGCCTGTCGCCGCCCGTGCGTTGACGCCTGACGAAATCGAAAAGCGTGTGGCGCTCAGTGCTCCCGTGGAAAGCGAGCGCCGGCTGGATGAAATCGGCTGGGCTCCTGACATCCGCGCGGCGTTGAAGCTGGCGAAGGAGAGCCAGCGGCCCGTCTTTCTCTTCACGCACGACGGCCGCATGTCCGTGGGGCGATGCTGAGGGGGTGCGTTCGCGTTGAGGGCGGGTCCGCTCTCCGATGAAAAAGT
>JANNVM010000437.1:0-4647 GCA_031414455.1 Verrucomicrobiota bacterium | reverse complement strand
ACGGGATTCTGCAACTGGAAGCCCCAGCCGAGCAGGTCGCCAAACGCCCGCAGTGCGAGCAGCACCCCCACGAGCACCATCATGGAGGCGAAAATCCCGGCGGCATAGACGAGGCCGTGCTTCTTCACGGCACCATGATCTTCGCCGGATTGCCTGACAAATCCGAGAATCTTGATGCCGAGCACGGGAAACACGCAGGGCATCAGATTGAGAATGATGCCGCCGAGGAAGGCGAAGAGCAGCGCGACCGGCCATGTGAGGGTCTCGGACTTCTCGCCATCCAGCGTGCGCACGCCCCAGCCGCGGATGGTGGCGATAAGTTCGTTCTGGTTCTCGGCAGGCAACACCGATGCGGGGGTGGGCGCAACAACCGGCGGAGTGGAACTTCTGACAGGAACGGCCGGGAGAGAGTCCTGCACTTTCCTCACTTCATCAAAGGCGGCGGTCTGCGCCGGATCTTTGACGGCGGTTTCTTTCACCGGCAGCGTGAGGCTGACGATTCCGGAACCTGGAAAGCAGCCTGCTTCATCGTTGCAGACCAGATACTTCACCGTGGCTTCGATGTTTACTGTGTCGCCGTTTTTAGTGACCGCTGGCGGTGTGATTTCTGAGAGAAGAAGCGCCCTGCCCTCCAGCAGATTTACCACTCCGTCGTCTGAAGGGGTGGCGTGTGGTGCCGGCCACTGGAGGGGCGCGGCGGTGAAGCCCTCCGGCAGTTTCCATGTGACGGTGGTGGGCTTTCCGGTCGCCCCCGGATCGCGCCAGTATGTATGCCACAGCAGTTCGTGCTCAATGATCACCGCGACCGTGAACGGCTTGCCGGGAACAATGGCATCCTGCTCCGCCGCGAGGGAAACGGCGGCATGGTACCCGGAGGCCTCCTGCGCCGGGGCAGTAAATGGAAGCAGCAGGCAGGCGATTAGAATGGTACGGAGGAACATAAGACTCAGACCAATCAACCCGCAGATTATTCCCGGCTCCAGTTCTATTATGTAACGCTCCGCTTAACTGGATACCCCGCGGCCATCTCAGTTCCCCGGGCGAAGCACAGATGATTTGACCCTGCGCCGAGGCGGTGCGTGCTTGGCCCCATGATTCGTCTCCTCATTCTCCTGCTCTTCACTGTCACCCGGCTCCGCGTGGCGGAACGCAAGTAATCCCCGCCGCCTTGTCGTCAGTGCTCCGCGAAAAACCAGACTTCATCGCCCTCCTCCGCGACGTGCCGCATCAGCCCGGTGTGTATCTCATGCACGACCGGCTGGGACGCATCATCTATGTGGGCAAGGCCATCGACCTGCGGCGGCGGCTGGCGAATTATTTCCAGCCGGCGCGCAGCCGGCTGCTCGATCTCAAGACGCGCGCGCTGATCCGCAGCATCTGGAATTTCGAATATCACACCGTGCGCAACGAGCCGGAGTCGCTGCTGCTGGAGCAGAAACTCATCAAGGAATACCGGCCGACGTACAACGTCAGCTTCCGCGACGATAAACGTTTTCTGCTACTCAAGGTCCACCCTGACGAACCCTGGCCGCGGTTTCATCTGACAAGAATGCGCAAGGATGACGGCGCACGCTACTTCGGGCCATTCGCGCACAGCGGCAGTCTGCGCGCAACGCTGGACTGGATGCAGCGGAAGTTCGCCCTGCGCGCCTGCCGTCCTGCAGTGCCCGGCGAGAACGATTACCGGCACTGCCACAACGACATCATTCGCAATTGTTCGGCACCGTGCATGGGACGTATCACCCGCAGTGACTACATGGCGCGCGTCAAGGAAGCTTGCGATTTTCTCGACGGAAAAGCGCGGGACCACCTGAGCGAGATCGAAACAGAGATGCACGCGGCGGCGGCGGACCTGCGTGACATGCTTTTGGACTTCAGGAAGACGATGACCTCCGTGGCCGTGCGGAAGTTCACCGGTCGCCGGGGCGTTCCGGGTAGCGGAATCAAGCCGCTCGAGGATGCCAAAGAACTGGGCGACGTACTGGAACTCGAACGCACGCCACTTGTTATGGAGTGCTTCGACATTTCCAATATCTCGTCGTCGCACATCGTGGCCAGCATGGTGCGCTTTCGTGACGGAATGCCGGATACGGCGAATTACCGGCGCTATCGCATCCGCATGACGAAGGGGCAAAATGATTTTGCGAGCATGGCGGAGGTGGTGCGCCGCCGCTACAGCCGGATCCTTCTGGAGGGCCGCAGCCGGCTCGGAGAAGACGCAGATATCAGCCAGGAGGATCCGCTGGAGGCGATGCGCCGCCTGGAACAGGGTCATACCGGAAATGCCTTCGTGCGCCTCCCTGACCTCGTTATCGTGGACGGCGGCAAAGGCCAGCTCTCCAGCGCCTGCGAAGAACTCCAGAGGCTCGGCTTGCACTCACTGCCCATCATCGGCCTCGCGAAGGAACGGGAGGAAATCTTCCGTCCTCAGCGCACCGAGCCGCTGGTGCTGCCGCACACGATGGGAGCCCTCCGCCTGCTGCAGCGCATCCGCGACGAAGCCCACCGCTGGGCCAACGGCTACCACCAGCTCCTCATGAAGCGCCGCGTGGCTGAAAGCCTGCTCGACGACATTCCCGGCGTCTCCCAGAACCGGCGGAACGCCCTGCTCAAGGCCTTCGGCTCCGTGACCCGCCTGCGCAAACAGCCCGCCGCCGCCGTCGCCGCCATTCCCGGCATCGGCCCCCGCATGGCGCGGACCATTCTCGACTGGCTCACGACTCATTGACGCAGACTGCGTTCCCAATGCTTCCCCCTCACCGCAACTGCCGCAGGTTGTAGAGTTTGTCCCAGCCGTTGCCTATTCTTCGCGCCCCGGACTTTCTTGCCTCCGCACTCTTCCCGCCGAACCATGAGCGGTTCTGCTCGAACCACCCGTTGACGAACTCCCGGCTGCCGAGGATGACGCCATCGGTGAAATGCCGCACACGCTTCAACAATTGCTCCCGCCGCACGCCGCTTTCCTGCGCCAGTCGTTCCTGCACCTTTGAACTGACGCCGCGGCGGATCACGGTGCCGTCTTCCTTCACCCGCGGACGCCCCGCAAGGCCCAGGAGTTGCCGGTAGTGAACGAGCGCCTTCAAATGCCGGCGCTTGCGCTGACCGGGCGATTCCTCCGGGGCTGCTTCCCCGGGGCCCCGGCCCAGCATCCGCTCCGCCGTCGCCCCTGTCACCAGCGCGATTCCTTCCAGCGCTGTCGCCTTTCCGGCCGTTGCTTCGGCATACCCGCTCCACCGATAATCCGCCGGGTCTTCGGTGATCCCGGCACGCACGGGATTGAGGTCGATGTAGGTCGCCATCGTCCGCAGGGCCTTCGACTCATCCTGCACGATGACACTATTGTAGCGTCCCTCCCACAGTACGCCGGTGCGGCCCTTGCGGCGGTTATACCACTGACTGAAACGCTGCTTAAGGGCTTTCATGAACTCGGACAGAGAAAACATCCGCCCCAGCATCCGCTGACGCCATTCCTCGATGCCCGACTCCCCGCCGCACCGCTCCCACACGCGGAATTGACTGCGCAGCACCTTCATTCGCTCCGGCCCCACTGCCCGATCCATCATTCCCATCATCTGCTCCAGCGGCACATCAAACCCCGCCGGCCGCTCCGGCACCCGGATCAGCAGGTGAAAGTGATTCCCCATTAGGCAAAACGTCAAAATCTCCACCTGATGGAAGGCGGCGAACGCCCCCATCATCGAGCGGAAGACCTCGCGTTCCTCATCCCCGAAAACTTTCCGCCGGTCCACGAACCGGGAAACGACATGATACACGCCGGTCTGCGAACCGGTGACTGGATTGGTGAATACGCGGGTCTTGGCCATTTGATTGGGGTGGTTGATTCAGGAGAAGATCGTCGGTAGGTAGCCGGGAACCGGCAGAACGTCAACGACTTCTTCAACTACTGGTGTGGCCTGTTATCCTTGCTTCTCTTCGAGCAGAACAGGAGCGCAAGGCCCACCAGGGCCATGTGATGGTGCCAGCCGCGCCACTTCCGCACCTGATAGTCCGCCGCTCCCACATGGCTCTTCGCGTTCTTGAAGGTTTGCTCCACAAAAAACCGCTACCCCTGCCACCGCGCCAGCACTTCCAGCCGGGTGTCTTCCGGCGCGTTGATCAGCGAATGCTTCCGCTGTCCCGTCGCTCTGCACCATGAGCACCAGCCACCACTCAGACGGCGCATCGTTGTCCTGCGGCCATAACCAGGCACGGAGGGCCGAGACCTGCATCTGCACCGGGCCGTTTTCTCCGTCCCGCAGGCTCACCGTCCTGGCTTCCGGCATCGGCATCAGATCCGCCCGCAGCGCGCCCGAAGCTCCGACTTGCTTTGGCCGCTGGCTGCCCGCAGGCTTTCGCCGCCACAGCAACGTATCCGCCGGGATATCCGCCACCACGCGCAGACCGAGGGCCACGACTTCGGCCAGCAGACTTTGGTCCCGTCCGTAAAAGCTGTCAAAGCAGACCCCTGCGATATCAAGTTTCTGCTCCATGGCCTGATCGATGAGTTCCCTGGCTAAATCGAGCTTGGTTAGTTCCCGGATCTCCTCTTCCGGCACTCCCGCTTTCAAACACCGCTCTTTGTCTCCCGTCCATTCGGCGGGCAGAAAAAGCCGCGCTCCCACCATCGCGGTTTCGGGGCCCCGGGCC
>JANNVM010000436.1:0-1859 GCA_031414455.1 Verrucomicrobiota bacterium | reverse complement strand
CAAAACGCGTCAGCACCTTGCCGCCGTGAAACCGCAGGAGGAGGGCCTCATGCTGGAACTTATGCATTTCGCCGAAGACCTCGTCGGGGTGGATGAATTCCGCACGCCAAAATCGGCTCATGCCGCAAAAAAGGAAATGGATATGGCGCAGTCACTCATCAAGAGCATGTCAGAGAAATGGAATCCGGGCGCTTATAAGGACGAATACACCGGTGCCCTTGAAAAGGTTATTGCGGAAAAAGTGAAGGCCGGCGGCAAGGCACAGCCGACTGCGAAAACCTCCGCCAAACCGGCCAACGTGATCAATTTGATGGATGCGCTGAAGCAGAGTCTGGCCGGCAGCGGCAAAACAAAAAAGGCGGCACCCGCCGCGAAATCGAAGCCGCGCAAAAAGACCGGATAAGTTATGTCCCTCACCAGCTACCGGCGGAAACGCAATTTTCAGAAAACATCCGAGCCGCCTCCAGAATCACCGCCTCGCCCGTCCAACGGGGCGCGGTTCGTCATCCAGAAACACGAGGCCAGCCGCCTGCACTACGATCTCAGGCTGGAGATGGGTGGCGCCTTCAAATCATGGGCCGTGCCCAAAGGCCTGCCGTATGCGAAAGGCGAAAAGCGTCTCGCGGTGCAGGTGGAGGATCACCCGCTGGCCTACGGGGATTTCGAAGGCACGATCCCCAAAGGAGAATACGGCGGCGGCACGGTGATGCTGTGGGACCGCGGCACGTTCTCGCCGCTCACGAAGGCACCGGCCAGAGATCTGAAAGCGGGCAAGCTGCACTTCCTGCTGGAGGGAGAGAAGCTGCGCGGCGAGTGGTATCTGGTGCGGCTGCGTGAGGGCGACCAGTGGCTCGTAATCAAGGGCGGCGAGGACCTGAAGCCGCTGACGGCAAAAAAAGACGACACCTCCGTGCTCTCCGGAAAATCCATGAAGCAGCTCGCGAAGACGGAAGTCGTCGAACAGCATGCGGCGAAAAAGAGGGCCCCCTCACACCGCGCGCTGGAGATGCCGGCGTTCATGGAACCGATGATGGCGAAGCTCAAGGCCGCGCCGCCGCCGGGAAAGTGGCTCTATGAGATAAAGTTCGACGGCTGGCGCGCGCTCGCGCTCAAAGCCGGTTCTGCGGTGGAACTTTACTCCCGCAATCGAACCGGCTTCACCGCACAATTTCCAGACCTTGTCGCTGCGCTGAGTTCGCTGCGCGCCCGGGATGCGATCATCGATGGTGAGATTATCTCTGTGGACGCTGCCGGGCGGTCTTCCTTTCAACTGCTGCAGTCCTTCGATAGCGGAAAGGAACGCCCGCCACTCTTCTTCTATGCTTTCGATCTCCTCCAGCTTAACGGCAAAGATCTTACGGCGCGGCCCCTCACCGAACGCAGGGCCGCGTTGGAGGCACTGCTCAAGAATGAACAGGGTCCCGTCAGATTCTCCGACGCGGTCGGGCATGATGGCCCGGCGATTTTCGCCAATGCCCGGAGGCTGGGACTCGAAGGTCTCATCGGCAAACGACCGGACTCGCACTATGAGCCGGGCCGCCGGAGTGGCGCGTGGATCAAGCTCAAGTTTCACAGCGAACAGGAATTCGTGATTGGCGGATACACCGCCCCCGAAGGCGCGCGACAGGCGTTCGGTGCGCTCATCGTGGGATATTACGACGAAGGCGGGAAGCTCATGGCGGCGGGAAAGGTGGGCACGGGCTTCGATGATGACCTCCTGCGCAGTTTGCACGCGCGTTTCCGCACAGTGGCCGCCCCCAGTTGCCCGTTCGCCAACATACCCGTCAAGGAGCGGGGAAAATGGGGCCAGGGAATCACGCCAGCGGAAATGAAGAAGTGCCACTGGTTGAGACCGAAAC
>JANNVM010000435.1:0-2575 GCA_031414455.1 Verrucomicrobiota bacterium | reverse complement strand
GAACGGCACGCCGCTGAAGCTGCCGTGGTTCGCGCTGATGACGGCGACATCCGCGTTGGCCAGTTCTTTGCCGGCCACGACGGCGTCCTCTGTGTAGTTCACCGAATAGCCGGCGGCGGTGAGGATGCCGCTGTCGTATTGATTGAACCACTTCTGATAGTCGTGCGACGCGCCGCCGCCGATGAGCAGGACTTTGGTGCCTTCTTTCCAAACGATGGGCGCGGCGGCAGCGGATGCGGGAGCAGGCTTGGCCGGATCGCCGACGGTCTTCGGTGCTTCACCGCTCTGCAGCGGCGCGCCGGGTGCGGCGAGTTCCAGCGTGATCGAGGCAATGGTCGGTGCCGCGCCGCCGTTCACGGATTCGAGCGTGATGCGCTCGATCTCGACGGCGCCCATGTTCAATTGCTTGCTGAACCAGCGGATTTGATGCCCCTCGACGATGCCGGGCGCGAACTTCGAGCCGGGCACATCCCAGCGCGCATAGTAGTCGGAGAACTCCACGCCGTTCTTGCAGACGATGCCTTCCCGCTGGCCCTGATTGGTGTGGATAGTGATCTTGAGCACGTCACTGGTGTCGCCGCCGGGCTGCCAGCCCCAGCCGGTCACACCGCCGAGGATGTGGATGCGGTTGGCTTTGAAGCCGCCGGCTTTGATCTCCACCTTCTGCGGCATCGTGAAGCAGTAGGCATGCTGCGGCCCGCCTTTGAGCACGAGAATGTTCTGCGGGGCTTTCTCCGGCCCGACGATATTAAAGGGCACGCCCTGCACCATCACATTACCGGTTTTCTTGAAGGCAAGCGTCTGATCCTTCAGTTCCTGGTTCTCATAGATGCCCATGGAGGTGGTGGTCGTGAAGGCAGGGCGCAGGTCCAGCGTGCGGAATCGGTCGCCGCCGTCCGTCACCTGCATGTAGGTGATAATGTTGCGCAGCACATCCGGCCCGAGTTCGCCGAGCACGTCGGGCATCAGTGAGCGGCCGGTGTTCACCTTCGACTTGATGTCGGCGGTCTTGATTTCCTTTTCGCCGCCCTGGAATTTCAGGAACAGGCTCGTCGGATTCTCGCGGGCGATGACACCGGCAAACGCCTGACCGTCTTTCGTCTCAATGTTCCATGCGGTGAACGACGGATCAACTTCCGCGTTGGGGTCCACGATGGTGGCGAGCAATTCACCGGGGCTGTGCGCGCCCATGCCGGTGAGGTTGGGGCCGACTTCCGCGCCGGCAGCGCCGAACTTGTGGCAGGTCGCGCAGGAAGCCATGAACATCACCTTGCCGATTTCCATGTCGCCCTTCTTCTCCACTTCCGGCAGGAGTTTGGCGATGATCTCGGCTTTGGCTTTCGCGCCCGGCATCAATTCGTCGAGCATCTCATTGGCGCGTTTGCTGACGGCCTTGTCAGGGTGCGTGCGAAGACGGAAGGTGTTGGCCGGCCCGAGCACGGCGGGGTCCACCTGTTTGGCTTTCACGGCATCAAGAAGGGCGAGCGACCACTCGGCGCGCTTCACCAGCGCGGCAAAGGCCACGGTCTGGGCTTCGGCGGGCAGTTTGCTGTAGGCGGCGGAGAGCGCCGTGCCCACGGCGGCATCGCCGGTATCACCGAGCGCCGAGATGAGACGCGTCTTGAGCGCGGGCGAGGAATTGCCGGCCACCACGCCGAGCACGGCGGGCAGGGCCTCGGCATTCGCACTGCGCAGGCCGATGAGGCTCTGCGCGGCGGTGAAACGTTCGTCATCCGTCGCGCCCTGAAGGGGGTGTTTGGCGATGTGGTCTTTGGTCAGCGAAGCCATCGCTTCCTTCTGTGTGCGGGCCTTGTCCCACTGTGGGGCGTGGGGCTGGACGCTGGCACTCGCGCCGCTGGTGAGTAGCTTGGCGAGAGAGGCGGAAAGCTCCGGCGTCATCTCCGGCGCGGCTTTCAGCGACTTGCCGAGCGCTTCTAGAATGCTGCGCTTCAGCGCGTCAGCGCTCGAGGGATTCTCGGCGAGCGCGCCGACGAGTTTCACCGCAGCAGTGATATCATTCTTTTCGCCGACGTTCTGCGTCAGAATGGAAGCGAGTTGTGCGAGGGAGGCGTCGCCGCTGTCGAGAATGGCCATGATTGCCGCAGGGACGTTGCTCACGAGCGCACCGACGGCCGCGGATTTTTGGAAGTCGTCGTCTAAGTTCGGCCAGGCAGCGATGATCGAATAGGCATCCGCTTCAGAGAGCGAGCCAAAGGAAGCCTGCGACAGAAGAGCGGCGACGCGCGTTTGACCGTCCAACTTAGAGAGAGCCTGGAGACTTGGACCTATCTTAGATCCGCGCTCAGAGTTAAGGTGCTCATTCAGGAGGAACAAGTTCCTCTGAACGGCCATGTCTCTGAAACTGGAGCCGCTCGCGAGATCAGGGGAGTCGCCAAAGCGAGTGCCAAGCGTCCAAATCGCAGCGATAGCGGTTTCAGCATTCTTGCTCATCGTGAGCGCTCTAAGAGACTCAAACTCGAAGCCTTTCTCTCCAAGCAGCCTGCTCGCCGTCATCCGCACCACCTTGTTCGGATGTTCGAGAGCCTTCACCAATTCCTCCATGCTCGCCTTCGAC
>JANNVM010000434.1:0-4351 GCA_031414455.1 Verrucomicrobiota bacterium | reverse complement strand
GATGCGGGATGGCTGGCAGAAGGGAGTCCAGGACTTGAGTCCGCCGTGGGGTGCATGGCGCATGGAATTTTTCCCGTTACTTCGCGCCGGTTTCGCCTCAGAAAAGAATGAAAGCCATGACCAGCCAACCGACAGTGAAGCAGATCTGCACGGATTGCGGCGCGGAAGTCCCGCCCGACGCCCCGCAAGGCTATTGTCTCAAATGCCTCTTCAGATTGGGCACAGAGGAACCTAGAACCGTGGCGATGGAGTCTGTCCCTCAGCTCTCCATCTTCAGTTCCCAACCCGCCGCGCTCCGATCCTTCGGCGACTACGAACTGCTCGAAGAAATCGCCCGCGGCGGCATGGGCATCGTTTACAAGGCACGGCAAAAGAGCCTTGGCCGCACGGTCGCGGTGAAGATGCTCCTGTTCGGCGAGCAGGCGGGCAAGGACCTTGCGCAACGGTTCCGCGCGGAAGCAGCCGCCGCCGCCAGTCTGCAACACCCGAACATCGTCGCCATCCACGAAGTCGGCGCCTGCGAGGGGCTGCCATTCTTCGCCATGGATTTCGTCGAGGGCCAGACCCTCGCGAAGCTCAATCCGGAACGCGAAGTGCGGAATGCGGAATGGCTGCGCCGCGCCGCGCGCTATGTCAGAATTGTCGCCGGGGCCATCCACTACGCGCACGAACACGGCATCCTGCACCGCGACCTCAAGCCGTCCAATGTGCTCATTGATGAGTCCGATCAGCCGCGTGTGACCGACTTCGGCCTCGCCAAGCGCCTGCACCACGACAGCGAACTGACCCTCAGCGGCCAGGTGCTCGGATCGCCTAACTACATGCCCCCGGAGCAGGCCGCCGCCAAACGCGGTCTGGTCGGCCGGCGCAGCGACGTCTATTCGCTCGGCGCGATTCTCTATCACCTGCTCACCGGTCGCCCGCCATTCGTCGGCGAAACGCTCACCGACACCTTGCAGGACGTGTTGAACAAAGAACCGGCCTCGCCACGCCTGCTCAATCCCGCCGTTCCGCGCGACCTCGAAACCCTCTGCCTGAAATGCCTCGAGAAAGAACCGGCCCGCCGCTACCAAACCGCGCAGGCGCTCGCAGAAGACCTCGACCGCTTCCTGCGCCACGAACCGATCAAGGCCCGCCCCGTCGGGCTCACGGAAAAATTCTGGCGCTGGTGCCGGCGCAAGCCGCTCGTGGCTTCCCTCGGTGCCGCGACGCTGCTTCTGCTGCTCGCCGTCGCGATCGGGTCGCCCATCGCCATCTATCTTATCAATGAGGCACGCGAGGCCGAACGGGTGCAACTCGGGCGCGCCAAGGAGGGGGAACTCAAAGCCCGCCAGGTCGCTTACGCCTCGGACATGAACCTCGTCAATAAGGCCGTCCAGGAAAACGAACTTTACCAGGCGCTCGAACTGCTAAAACGCTACAGGCCACCGGCTGAGAAGTCAGAGGACGGAGGACGGAGGACAGAAGTGCAAATGCCAGACCGTTCACCGACATCTGACCTCCGACTTCCGACCTCTGATTTGCGCGGCTGGGAATGGCGTTACCTGTGGCGGCAAAGTCACCGGAGCGACGAGCGGTTCATCCTTGGCAGACATTCCCATTCCTCAGGCATTACTGCGGTCGGCATGATGGCCGACGGCAAGACGGTCTTCTCCGCTGGCAGGGACAAATGTGTTCGTTTCTGGGATCTGGAATCAAGGAGTCAGATCGGCACGCCGCTCCAGTATGAGGAGGAAGTTGACGGCGCTGCGGCTTCGCTCAATGGCCACTGGCTCGCCACGGCGTCCAGTGAGAGACCTGAGGGCGGACCCGTTCTGCTGTGGGACCTGTTGACCAAAAAGTCCGTCCCTCTCACCTCGGACTTCTGGCTGCGCCCCGGGAGCATCACTTTTTCACCCGACAGCAAATGGCTCGCCTTCGCCTCCTACTTTGGCGGCGCCGACGGCACTCAGATACGGCTTTGGGATTTGAATGCGAGCAAGGCCACGAAAATCCCGGCGACCCATCCAGGCGCGGGGCCCATCGGTCTCGCCTTCTCTCCAGACAGCCGCATGCTGGCATGTAACGAAAACCATGATGGCGCGATTCAACTCTGGGACATCGCCGACGGTGGGGTCACCAGGGGTAAGCGGCTCACTGGACACCAAAGCTATGTGATTGCGCTCGCCTTTTCACACGATGGCAACACGCTGGCTTCAGGCAGTCACGACAGGACGGCAAGGCTTTGGAACGTGGCCGACGGGCGGGAGAAGGCAGCTCCCATTATCAACCCGGGCGGCGGGATCACCTGTCTCGCGTTCTCTCCCGTTGATTCAACGTTGGCTATCAGTGGAGAAGGCGGTTCGGGCAGGATCATCCGCCTTTTTGATGGTGATACCGGAAAACTGAAAACCGAACTGCGGGGTCATAGCGGGGATATCTCCAGCCTTGCCTTCACGCCTGACGGGAAATCGCTGCTCTCGGCCAGTGATGGCGGCAGCCTTCGCGTCTGGGACGTGGTGCCACCCGGGGACGTGGTGCCACCTGGAAAGGAAAACTCCGACCACGTGGTGTTCAACCTGAACTCCATTCACACTGCATGGGTCAATTACGGACCAGCGCTCTTCCTTTCGCTGGATGGCCGCCATCTTCTAACCGTCTACAAGACGAATGATCCGGCCCACCCCGAATTCAGCATTTGGGACACGCTGCTTCTCACCGAAGGAAAACGCCATCCGCTGCCCGTCACCGATACGTTGTGTGCTGCGGTGGCTGCGGGCGGCGGGCTGGCCGCCTTCGCGAGCCGGCGTGGCGAAGTGATGCTGTGGGATGTAGAGTTGGGAAAGCCGGGGCCCCCCGTCGCCCAGCCCGGCCCGAATCCCATTTTTCGGCTGGCCTTCTCGCGCGACGGCCGTCGCCTCGCCGCCACAGACGACATAAAAAAGCTCTCGGATACGTCCGCCCCGGTTAATGACAAAAGGAGGAGCGTTCATGTCTGGGATTTGGACTCCGGGAAGGAGACGCACGTCCTTTCACCCGATGGCTGGCTCACGGCATCGCTGACCTTCTCAGCCGATGGCAGCGCGCTCGCCGCTTGCTTCAACAGAGGCCCGGTCAAGCTCTGGCCACTTGATGGACAAGGGGAAGCCGTCACCTTTCCCGGAAATTCCGGGCGGGTGGAGACTCTGGCCTTTCCGCCGGACGGACAAACACTCATTTTCGCCTCCACACAAATTCGCTTTTGGGATACCAGGACTCGCAGCGAGAATGCCCCCCATCTCAGCCCGCGAGCGCCAGCGGGCGGCCACTGCATCGCGCTTTCCCCCGATGGCCGCCGGCTCGCCGCCGGGGCCGACGATGGGCGGATTACGATTTGGGACCTCACTTCCCGCCACGAAGTGATAACGCTCGAGGGGCACAGGGAATCGATCCATCAACTGGCCTTTACTCCGGATGGCG
Source organism: Verrucomicrobiota bacterium (assembly GCA_031414455.1). Lineage (GTDB taxonomy): Bacteria > Verrucomicrobiota > Verrucomicrobiia > Verrucomicrobiales > V1-33 > V1-33. The sequence continues at coordinate 913 of JANNVM010000434.1, read as the reverse complement.
ATCACCTCGTCTCTGTTAGCGAGGACCAATTGCGCGTCTGGCGCGCTGCCTCGTGGGCGCAGATCGAAGCCGCGGAGAAGAAGGCAGGAAAATGAGTGCTGCCCTGAAATGGTCGAAGCGCGTGGCCGCAGGCCTTATCGCCAGGTAGGGACGTTGCTCCTGCGCGTCCCATACTTCCGTGGGCGGAGGGGGCGCGGAGCCGCGTGGACGTCCTCGCCAGGCATTCGCGGCGAGAGCCAAACCGCAGCGCCCTTTCTGCGCACGAAGCTGCGGCTTGGTGGCTCCCGCCGCGGCCGCGCCAACTGCCCCACACCTGTCTCCACGCCTCCTCCGCCCTCTTATCGTGGGACGCGCAGGAGCGGCATTCCTACCAGGTTAAAGGGGGGCTCCGCCCCTTCCTCCCACCGCGCCTCGAATCCCAATTCCATTGTCGCAATGTCCATTCAGCGCCTCCGCCGGTTCTTTTACGCACAACTTCCTCCAACGCCCCGCCGAAAAGATTCCGCCACTTTTTCTGTCACCTTCTCCCGGGAACGCCTCAGAAAGGGAGTGACGCTTCAAACCCAACTCAACCCACACTCCAAACCAAACCAAATGCCATGAAAACAAACTATTTCTCCACGGCCATGCCCGGCCTCCTTCTCTCACTTGCTGCGCTCATCCTGCCGCCCGTCAGTGATCTCAAAGCGGATATCTTCACCAAAATCACAACAGGCCCCGGGGCTGACTTTGGCCCCAGCTTTGGCGGGGGATGGGGTGATTACGATGGCGATGGCTTTATCGATTTGTTTCTAGCCAATGCCCCCGTGGGCGCAACGGGCTCAGCCTTTCACTTCCTCTACCACAACAACGGTGACGGCACGTTCAGCCGCGTGACTACCGGCCCGGTCGCGGCGGTCTTCAGCACTGGCAT
>JANNVM010000433.1:0-6307 GCA_031414455.1 Verrucomicrobiota bacterium | reverse complement strand
GAGGTGCCCGTAACTCGCGATAAAATCCTTGAGGGCGGCCTCACCGTTAAATGCATCCACCGCGCCGTAGCAGGCGATGACGACGGTTGGCTTGATCTCGGCGAGTTGCTTCTGGAGGCGGTCCAATCCCTCCTGCGGGGGACCAAAGTAGCTGCGGCTCTCACCGCGCGGGGTGTCGCCGCTCCAGCCGAGATTGCGGAAGCGCACGGCCTTGCCGGAGGCGGAGGTGAGCATCGTTTCGATGTGGCCGTGATTGTAATCGCGCTCGAAAAAGGTATCACCGAGCAGCACCACGGTGTCACCATCCTTCAAAACGAGGGGCAGGGATGACGCCGGCGGAGCAGGGGCAGTTGCAGCGGGATCGGCGGCGCGGGCGGAGACGAGCAGGGCGGCGGAGAGGAGAAGGCGGAGAATCATGGCAGGACGTCATTACGGCAGACGAGGGGAAGACTTAACAGAGGAAAGTTCAGGAATTCACGGAGCCGGCGCGCCGGTGGGAATCCGCCCGGCCGGAGGCGCATTCTCCATTGCGTGGTGCGGCGCGGGACGCACGCTCGCGACTATGATTTCAGCAGCCACTGCGGCCAAACTTGAGGTGTTTCGTTCGATCAAACCATCAGGGCGGAAAATCGTGATGCTCACGGCCGCGGACTATCCGACGGCGCGCCTGCTGGATGCGGCGGGGGTGGATCTCGTGCTCGCAGGAGACAGCCTGGGTATGGTGACGCTGGGGTATCCTGACACAGTCGAGGTGACGCTGCCGGAGATGGTGCATCACACCCGGGCGGTGCGGCGCGGGGTGACGCGGGCGCTGGTGGGGAGTGACCTTCCCTTCAAGACCTACGAAACACCGGAGGCGGCGGTGGAGAACGCGCGCGCGCTGATGGCAGCCGGCGCGGACGCAGTGAAACTGGAAGGCGGCACCGCAATGCTGCCGCAGGTGCGCGCCATTGTGGCCGCGGGGATTCCGTTCATCGGGCACATCGGGATGCTCCCGCAAAGTGTGAGGGAGGATGGCGGCTATAAGAAAAAGGGGCGCTCTGACGATGAGGCCGCGCGTCTCGTCGCGGATGCGGAAGCGCTCGACGGGGCCGGCGCGATTGCGATCGTGCTGGAGGGCATCGTTTCCACCGTCTCGCGGGGAATTACCGCAGCGGTGCGGTGTCCGACGATAGGGATCGGCTCCGGAGTGGATTGCGACGGGCAGATTCTCGTCACCGCTGACCTGATCGGCATTTTCCCGTGGTTCCGTCCGCCGTTTGCCAAAGCGCGGGCGGATGTGGCCGGCGAGATTATGCGGGCGGCCCGGGAGTTTGCCGAAGAAGTGCGCGGCGGGGCAGGGGAGAAGGCTACTCCGCCAGCCTAACACGAAAGAACATGGCGGGACCGGTGCTCGCGTGGGGATGCATCGAACCGTCAGGGTGAATGTGCGGAGGCGGGATGACTTGAATGCGGATTTCCTCCATCCCTGGAAAGTTGCGGGAAACGGTGGCCTGAGTGTCCGCCGTTTCCCATGTGGAGAGGTCTGCGGACGACTCGAGGAGAGTAAACGTGCTGCCCGTTGTGACGGGACGGGTAAAGGTGATCACCGTGCCACCGGCGGGATCCTGACTGATATTGTAGTTGCGGCTGATGGCCGGCAGCAGGGTTCCGGTGCCGCCGGGCGTGGCGGCGGGAGGGATGAGTTTTCCTGCTGGAATAACCTCCCACGGTTGTCGGGCGCTGTTCCAGTAGAGGATGATGCCGGCACCGCCCCAGTCTTCATAATACTCAAGGCGGATGGGTGTGCGCTGACCGGCGGTGAGATTGACGCTGGCGCTGCGCCAGCCGCCAGTGCCGACCGGAAGCCAGTTATCGATCACGAGGGCGTTGTTGATCCAGAGGCGGTAGCCGTTGTCGGCGGCGATGGTGAAGGTGGAGCTCTCGGTGAAAGCCGGCAGGAGATCGGCAGTCCATCGCACGGAGAACTGATCTACCGGCACGCTGCCGCCAGGGCCTCCGGCACCCCAGTCGAAGTTAATGCCAGGATCAATGCGGCTCATGAGCGGCGGGCCGCTCCCGGGGCTGAGGCCGGCAAAGTAATCGCCGCGAATACCGGTGCCCGATGACGCCGTCGTGTCCCATGTAAAACTGACAAAACCAGTCTGGCCGGCGGGATCGCGCGCGGTGACGGCAATGCTGTAGGTGGCTGCGGCGCTGAGAGCCACGGTGCCGCCGATGAGACCGGAAGTGACATTCATGGTGAGACCGGACGGCAGCCCGGAGGCGGACCATGTGAGGGTGTCTCCGTCGGGATCACTGCCCTGCATTTGCAGCGAGACGATGGCCCCGCGCAGACTCGACTGACCGCCAGGGGAACCAACCGCTGGCGGACGGTTGGCCGGCGGCACGTAGGATACCGTGAATGTGTTGGAGGCGGTGTTTTCGTTGCCGCTGCCGTCGGAACACCGTCCGGCGGGCAGGCTGACGCTGACATTTCCCGCGGAGGATGGATTGACAGTTAGGGTATAAGCGCCGCCAGTGGTGTCGAGCAGCGGGGCTGCGCCGTTCGCAACCGTGAAATCGGAAAGTGCCAGGCCGTTGATGTTCTCGCTGAAGGCGACACTTACCGTGAAAGGTCCCGTGACCGGTGAAGCCGGTCCGGTGATAGTAACCAATGGGGGAGTGGAGTCCACGGCCCCTCCGGCTGGTGCAAAAGCGGTGGCGGGCACGACTTCCCATGCCTGGCGGGCGCTTTGCCAGTAGAGGACGAGGCCCGCGCCGCCCCACCGTTCGTAGTATTCCACTTTGAAGGGGGTGCGGTGCCCGGCGGTTAGACTGACGGAAAAATTGTGCCAGCCGCTCTGACCGATGGGCAGCCACTTGTCCAGCACGAGGACATTGTCGATCCAGACGCGGGCACCGTCGTCCACGGGCAGCGAAAAATTACAGGTTTCCGTGTAGAGCGGAATGAGCTCGCCGGTCCAGCGGACGGAGAAGCTGTCCACGCCGGTGGCGGCGGAGGGGCCGGCAACGCCCCAGTCGAAGTTGAGCGTCGGGTCGTGGCGGGTGAGGACGGGAGGATTGAGCCCGGGCGTAATGCCGGTGAAGTATTCCCCGAGGAGCCCGTTTCCAGTGGACGGCGCATTGATCGTCCATGCGAATGAGGTGGCGGCGGTGAGGATCCCGTCGCTGACAGTGACTGTCACAGTTGTGTCCGCAGCAGCTTCCGATACGGTGCCGCTGATGAGCCCGCTGCTGTTGAGCGTGAGACCGGAGGGCAGTCCGGTGGCGGACCATGTGAGCGCCTGGCCGTTGGGGTCGCTGGCGGTGAGTTGCAGGCTCACGGTGATGCCGTGGATGCTGGATTGGCTGCCGGGATTGACAATGACCGGGGCACCGTTGGCGCTTGTGACGCTGATAAGAACAGTGGCCGGTTCGGAGCGAAGTCCTGACGCATCGGCGATGGAGTAGGTGAAACTGTCGGAAATCAGCGCGGAGTTATTGTGCGCGTAGGTGACCACGCCGGTCGAGCCGTCTGCACTGACGGTGCCGGCGGAGGGGCGTGTCAGGATGACAAGACTGCCCGGGACCAGCGCCCCGCCAGGATCGGAATCGTTGGCGAGGACGTTGACGGAGACGCTTTGACCGCGGGCGACGAGCAGCCTGTCGCCCATGGCCACCGGCGGACTGTTCGCTGCTGCTTCGGCGATGGTGATGCTGGCTGTGCCGGTGGCCGACAGGGTGCCCGCTTTCGTTTGCAGGCGATAAGTGAAGCTGTCGGCGGACGCAGCGGCACCGGCGTTGTGCAGATAACGAATACGTCCGGTGACCGGATCCGGCACGGCGGTGCCGCTGACGGGAGCGGTGACGATCTGCAGTGAGGCAAAATCGGCATCGGTGACGGCACCGTGATCGTTGGCCAGCACGTCGAGCATCTTTCCGCCGCCGCTGGTCACTGTGAAAAAGTCAGAGTTGATAACAATGCCGGCACTGCCGGTTTCCGGCATGAAGAGCCGCTCCGCCACCGTCGTGAGGCCGAGCGGATCCGTGACGCGCAGGGTGATGCGATAGAAATAGGTCGCATCGGGATCGTTGCCGAGCGGATTGAAACTCGCGGTCGTCGCGGTGGCGTTTACGGCGAGTTCGGTGTGCTCGTGATTGTCATGCACCAGAGTCACCACCCATTGGTGGGTGAGGTCCGGCGTGACGTGTTCCGCGTCGGTGACACTGGCGATTAGATTATAGGTAACCTGCCCCTGATCGAGCGGGTAGCGGGCGCCGGGCGCGGGACTGGTGATCTGCACCACGGGTGGCGTGTTGTTGACCGTGATGACGACGGCCGAGGAGGCCGTTGCACCGCCTGCGTCACGCACGGTGAGAAGGGCATCGCAGCGCTTCGCTCCGGAACCGCCGTAGGCTTTGAGCGGATTGGCGGCGGTGGAGGTCGTCCCGTCGCCGAAGTTCCAGCTATAGGTGAGTGCCGAATTCTCCGGATCGCTGGAGAGGGCGCTGCTGAACTGCACCGTGAGCGGACTCGAACCATACTGCCGGTCCACGCTGGCCACTGCCACCGGTGGACGATTGCCGCCGGGCGCATAGCTGATCCGGCGAACCGTGCCGGGCCGGCTGCCATTCAGCACCGTGCAGTAATAGAGGCCGCCGGTCTGCGGATGTGTGGTGAGAAACACAAAGGCTTCGCCTGACGCAAACGAACGCGCGTTCGTGAGTTGATGACGGGAATCCATCGTGAATGCCCGAATCCACTGGCCGCTGAAGTCCGCCTGGAAATAGAGGTTCCGCCACTCCGCCGGGAAGTCGGTGCCGGTATGCCACGCGCTGCCGCAGGCTGCATTGCCCCCGAAATTGTTGCCGGTCACGGGACTGCTGCCCGCACCCACGGTGTAAACAGTGCCGTTATACAGGGCACGTGCTCCGGTGTTGCCATGCACCCAGTCCACGACCGGGCGTTTCTGATCGGCGGCGTTCATGCCTGACGGCCGCCGGGGCCAGTATTCACCCTGTTGCGAAAACCCTTCGTAGAGCGGCCATCCGAAATTCTGCCCCGGACCATCTGCCACCTGCATGTCTTCGTACGATCTCCATCCGACGTCACCGATGTAAAACGTGCCGGGATTTGCCGCGTCGGGATCGTGTGTCCCCGTGCCCGGCTGAATCGTGAAGCGGCATGGATTACGCAAACCGATGGACCAGATCCTGGAACGGGCCGAACGCGGACTGCCGGACTGGAAATAGGGATTACTGGAGATGCCGTCGCCGGTTGCCGGGTCAAGGCGCAGGATTTTCCCGCTCAGCGAATCAAGCATCTGACAGCGAAAGGCACCAATATTCTCCGCCGGTGTGATGATGCCGTCGGCCACTCCCTGTGGTCCGTAGGAGCCCCCATTGGTGCCGCCGGCATCCATCGCCTGAAAACTTGCGCCATCCCCACAACTCACCATCAGTGTGCCGTCAGTGGCGAACACCAGCGCCCCCACACCGTGCGACGTATGCAGGATGGGGAATCCGGTCGTGATGCTTTCTCCAAGGAGAACTTTCCGCGAGGCGGGATCAACGGAGCGGAAGTCATCGCTGCGCCGGCAAGTGTAGCGCGTGAGCCGTCCGATGGTCGCTTCGGTGCGGATGTTGGCACCCGGATTATACTGCGCGGTGCCATAGTAAAGCAGGTGGTGGCGGTCCACGACGTAAAGGCAATAGATGAAACCGTTCTGCGCAAAATCCGGATCCAGCGCGAAGCCCAACATTCCGTAATCGCCGTAGTCTGCAACCTCTTCTGCGATGTCGAGCATGGCTGTGGGAATCTTCACATCATCCTCCACGATCCACACCCGGCCCCAGCGGTCCCACACGTAGGACCGCTCTTTGTCACCGGCGCTGTTCCTGCCAAACGTGATTCCCACCGGATGACTCCAGTTGGAGCCCACCTCCGTCTCGGTGAAACCTGTTGGGAGAGATGCCGCACGGAGGAATCCAGACGGCCACAAACAAGCCAGCAGGAAGAGACGCTGGAGTATAGACAAAAGAGTGATCGTTCGACTCATTGAGATTCGGCAAATTAGAAACAGGCCCACATTTTATGATAAATACGATTTTGAGCGAGCGTCTTTTTCGCAAATACTAAAATTATTCCAAAAAATGAGACTCCCTTTAACGATAAATAACGCGATAAAAATAACGACACTCATCGGCCTGCATTCCTCGGGCTCCCGTTTTTATAGAAGGCGAACGGGATGTAACCAGTCCGCCGGGCAGGCGTCTCCCCAAACGTGAGCAGCGAGACGTTTACCTAACACCCGCTCCGTTGCCC
>JANNVM010000432.1:0-6217 GCA_031414455.1 Verrucomicrobiota bacterium | reverse complement strand
AAGGTCTGGAAGCGCATCACCGCCGCCGATCCCGACGGCGAAGGTCCGATCCTGGAGCGGCTCGTCTTTCATAACACCACCGCAGACGCATGGCTCGTGGCCGATGCCTACCGGGGAAAAGAAATCAAAACCTGCCTAACGGACTATCTTTCTGCGATGGCCGGCACCTTGAAAGTGGACGCCGCTGCCGGCAGCCGTACCGTGGCCGCGGGGGGCGCGGCGGACTTTGTGGCCTATGCCGGGCACGACGGCCTCATGGAGTTTCCCCTGGAGACGCCCGCCGCTGCCGCGGACCTGAAACCGAAAACCGCCATCGCGCTGTGCTGCGTCAGCCGGACTTACTTCGCCGGTCACATGGAGACCTTGAAAGCCACGCCCCTGCTGCTCACCACACAACTCATGTATCCTGCGGCCCAGGTTCTTCACCAAAGCATCAACGGCTGGCTCGCCGGCAAAGACGGCAAAACCTGCCTGCAACTTGCCGCCGCGGCGTATGCGAAGAATCAGAAAATCAGTGTGAAAGCTGCTGCCGGTGTTTTCTCTGCGGGGCTGCCGGAGAAGAAGGCGGAAATTGGTGAGGGAAGCCAACCAGGGGATTGACCGGGGCCATCGTGATCGGGATTTCTATGGTCTTCCATGGAGCGGCGTGCTTCCAACCACCGTTTCAAACACCGCGCGGGGTGCCACTTTTCTCGTCCGTTCCAAGCAATGCTCCCCGCCTTGCCGGAAGTGTGCTCCTCCGTCGCAATGGCTTCAACGGCGGCTGGAAGCGCGCCGCTCCACGCGCGCTGGCCTGACGGTATTCCTCCTTCACCTGCGCCGTCTCTTCCTCGCCGTGCCACCCCATGCGGACGGGGATCGTGACGGCAACGCCCGCATGAATTCCATTTCCGGGGCGCTCAGACCTTCGGCTTCCGTGTGAAGAGGCGCTTTAACAAAGGGGGCTTTTTTGTCCCGGGCTCCTTTGTCTCCGGCTGCGACTTCGCGGCGGAATCGGGCGTTTGCTGCGGCACGGTGACGGGCAGCGACTGATGCCAGCCGCCGCCGAGAGCTTTGATGAGGGCCACGGTGGCGACGAGCCGCTGGCCGGCGACCTGATGCACGCCGCGTTTGGAGTTCAGCGCCGTGCGACTGGTTTCGATGACTTCGAGGAAAGGGCTGCTGCCGGCTTTGTTGCGGATGATGGCGAGATTGACGGCTCTGTCGGCAGCATCCTGGGTGCGGTTCTGCGCCGCGGACTGCTCGCTGAGATGGCTGAGGGCGGAGAGTTGATTTTCCACATCGCCGAGCGCCGTCAAAATACTCTGACGGTAAAGTCCGAGCGCCTCGTCATACGCAGCCCGGGCGCGTTCGAGATTGGCGATGCGTTTGCCGCCGCTGAAGACGGGCAGGCTCACCGTGGGACCGAGGTTCCATTTGGTGCTCTCGCTGTCAAAAAGCGAACTGATATCTCCACTGAGGAATCCGCCGCTGGCGATGAGTTTGATCGAGGGAAACCATGCGCGTGTCGCGATGCCGAGCTGCGCGTTGGCGGCGACGAGCATGTGTTCGGCCTGCGCCACGTCAGGGCGGCGCTCCAGCAGGTCCGTCGGCAGGCCCGCGGGAATGGCCGGCGGCGCGGAGAGATTTTTGCCCGCCGGGGAAATGGTGAACGATGACGGATCAGCGCCGCAAAGAATGGCGATGGCGTTTTCCAGTTGATCGCGCTGGGAACTGAGGGCGGCGACCTCCGTCTGCGCAGCGGCATACTCGGTTTCCGCCTGGGCCAATTCCAGTTCGCTGCCGGCACCGGCTTTCACTTTGCCATTCACCACGTCCACCCACTGCTTCCTCCAGCCGGCGCCATCACGGAGCGTGGTGATCTCGCCGTCGAGTGCCCGCAGCCGGAAGTAATTTTGCGCCAGTTCCGCATGCAGACTGAGCAGGACATTCTGCATCACCGCGGCCTCCGCTGCCGCCCTCTCAACGGTGCTCTCATACTGACGCCTCACGCGACCCCAAAGATCGAGTTCGTAAGTTAAATCCAGAGGCACATCGAAGCTCCAGCCCTCGTAGCGCATGCCGTTCAGCGGAAAAGCGGACGGGATATTCCCTGACGTTTTCAGGTAAAATCCCGCCGGATTCAGATCCGCCGTTGGGAAGAAGTTGCCCCGCGCCACCCTGGCGGTCGCCCTTGCCTGATCGAACTTCGCCACCGCGACACGCAACTCCTGATTCTCCGCCGTGGCGCGCAGTTCGAGTTTATTCAAAGTTGCGTCCTGAAACACCGACCACCAGGCACCGCGCGGCAGCGTTTCCAGTGGACGCAACTCGCGCCACGCGGGGCCGGCTTTGTATTCAGCGGCAACCGTCGTCGCCGGGCGCAGGTAGTCGCTCTTTGGTTTGGCCCGCAAAGCAGACGGCGCAGCGAGCAGGAGGATAAGAAGGAGTGGTTTCATAAGTGTAGCGGGGACTTCCAGTCCCCGATGGGATGTTGCTGTTGCTGGTGGACTGGAAGTCCACGCTACGGTTGTTGATTCACGCTACCAGCGGCTCCACAGCTTCAGGCTGCGGCCCGGGTTTCTTCTTCCGGCCCAGCTTCATCAGCATAACGTAAAACACCGGCGTGAAGAACAAGCCCAGCAGCGTCACTCCGATCATGCCGGAGAACACTGCGGTGCCCATGGCGCGGCGCATTTCGGAACCGGCACCGTGTGAGGTCACCAGCGGATAGACGCCGGCGATGAAGGCGATGGACGTCATCAGAATCGGGCGCAGGCGCAGTTTACAGGCTTCCAGCGCGGCTTCCACAGGGGACAGGCCGTGCGCCTGCTTTTCCCTGGCAAACTCGACGATGAGAATGGCGTTTTTACACGCGAGACCTATCAAAACGATAAAGCCGATCTGCGTAAAGATGTTGTTGTCGCCTCCCACGATCATGACACCGGCCAGTGCGAAGAGCAGGCACAGCGGCACGATGAGAATGATGGCAAGCGGCAGCCGCAGGCTTTCGTACTGTGCTGCGAGCACGAGGAAGACGAGCAGGATGCACAGCGGGTAGATATAGATGGCCGTGTTCCCCGCGATGATGCGCTGATAGACGAGTTCGGTCCAGTCCAGTTCGAATCCTCCCGGCAGCGTGGCATTCGCCAGTTCCTGAACCCTGGCTTCGGCCTCGCCGGAACTCATGCCCGGCCGTGGCGACGCCGAGAGGTCCGATGCGAGATAGCCGTTATAATGCGTGACGCGGGACGGGCCGTAGCTTTCCTTCACGTTGAGGAACGAAGCGATGGGCACCATCTGCCCGGCGGCATTGCGGGTCTTCAGCTTGGCAATGTCACTCGCGTCATCGCGGAACTGCGCCTCGGCCTGGGCCACGACTTGATAGGTGCGCCCAAACCGGTTGAAATCGTTCACGTAGAGCGAGCCAAGGTTGATTTGCAGCGCATCGAAGATGTTTTGCAGCGGCACGTTCTGCATCCTGGCCTTTTCGCGGTCTATGTCGGCATCGAGTTGCGGCACATTGACGGTGTAGCCGGAGAAGGGCTGAACGAAATCCCCTGACTGCATGGCCCTCCCCAGGAGCGCCTGCGTGGAGCCGTAGAGAGCGTCGTAACCCCGGTCGCCGCGGTCGGTGAGCATCAGCTTGAAGCCGCCGATGGCTCCGAGTCCATTCACTGCGGGCGGCGGAAAGACGGCGACGAAGCCTTCTTTTATGCCGCCGAATTTCGCGCCCAGTGCCCCGGCGATGGCTCCGCCACTGAGTTCCGGCGTCTCGCGTTCTTCAAAGTTATCGAGGCCCACAAAGACGATGCCTTCGTTCGGCGCCATGGTAAATCCCTGGATGGACAGGCCCGGGAACGCGATGGCGTCCTTCACTCCGGGCGTCTCCAGCGCGAGCCGCGACATCTCCCGCATTACGGTGTCCGTTCGGTCCAGCGAGGCGGCATCCGGCAATTTCGCGAAGGCCACGAGATACTGCTTATCCTGCTGCGGCACAAATCCCGCGGGGACGGCTTCGAAGCCCTTCCATGTCAGGAACACGAGGCCGCCATAGACCACGAGAGCCACCACGCCAAAGCGCAGGATGCGGCGCACCGAGTTCACATACTTGTGTGAAGACCAGTCGAAGAAGCGATTGAACGGACGGAAGAGCCAGCCCAGAGCACGGTCGAGGAGGCGGGTTACGAGGTCTTTCTTCGAGCCGTGTCCGCGCAGCAGAATAGCCGAAAGTGCGGGGCTGAGCGTGAGTGAATTGAACGCCGAAATCACCGTGGAGATGGCGATGGTGATGGCGAACTGTTTGTAGAACTGACCTGTCAGGCCGCTGATGAACGCCGTGGGAATAAAGACGGCACAGAGGACCAGCGCAGTGGCGATGATGGGACCGGTGACTTCACCCATCGCCCGCTGCGTGGCCTCTTTCGGCGTGAGGCCGAGCCCAATATTCCGCTCCACGTTTTCCACGACGACGATGGCGTCATCCACCACGATGCCGATGGCGAGCACGAGTCCGAAGAGCGAGAGATTATTGATGGAAAACCCGAGCGCGTGCATGACGGCAAACGTGCCGATGAGCGACACCGGCACCGCGGCCAGCGGAATGATGGACGCGCGCCATGTTTGGAGGAAGAGCACCACGACGAGGACAACGAGCGCGATGGCCTCCAGCAGCGTCCAAATGACGGCGTTGATGGATTTCCTCACAAACACCGTGGGGTCGTAGGCGATTTGGTATTCCACGCCTTCGGGGAATTTCTTCTTTAACTCCTCCATGCGCCCGCGCACCGCGGAGGAAAGGTCCAGGGCATTGGATCCGGGCAACTGGAAAACGCCCATGCCGACGGCGGGTTTGTTATTGATGAGGCTGCGCAGTGCGTATTCGCCGGAGCCGAGCTGAATGCGGGCCACTTCGCCGAGCGTCAGCGTCTGGCCATAGGCGCCGGTCTTGATGATGATCCCCGCGAATTGCTCTTCGGTGACGAGACGGCCCTGGGCATTGATGACGAGTTCAAAGGCCACGGCGGCCTCCTGCGGCTGCTGTCCAACCCCGCCCGCGGCCACCTGGATGTTTTGCTCACGGATGGCATTCACCACGTCGCCCGCAGTGAGTCCGCGCGCAGCGATTTTGTCAGGATCAATCCAGACGCGCATCGCGTAGTCGCCGCCGCCAAATACCTGCACCTGGCCCACGCCGTCGAGGCGGGAGAGTTCGTCCTTCACATTGAGGTTCGCGTAGTTGCGCAGGTAGATGTCGTCGTAGCGGTCGTTCGGCGAGAGCAGGTGGACCACCATCGTGAGGTCCGGTGAGGACTTGATGGTCGTCACGCCGAAGCGCCGCACATCCTCCGGCAGCTTGGGCAGCGCCTGGGAAACTTTGTTCTGCACCTGCATCTGCGCCTTGTCCACGTCGGTGCCAAGCTTAAACGTCACCGTCAGCGTCATGACGCCGTTGGCCGTGCTCTGCGAGGACATGTAGAGCATGTTCTCCGTGCCGTTGATGGCCTGCTCCAGCGGCGAGGCCACGGTCTCGGCAATGGTGCGCGGATTCGCGCCCGGATACGTCGCCGTAACGATGACCGACGGCGGCACCACTTCGGGATATTCACTGACCGGCAGCTTCCACAGCGAGATGGCACCGACGACAAGAATGAGCACCGACAGCACGCCGGCAAAGATCGGCCGCGTGATGAAAAAGCGGGAAATGTTCATGGCTCAGTTCGCGGCGGTTTTGGCTGCGGGAGCGGCAGGCTCCGCCGCGACGGGCATGCCTGGCATGAAGACGCGGGCCTGACCGTTCACGATAATCCTCTCTCCGGCTTTCAGTCCCTCGCGGATGATGCGTTTGCCCTCGTAGAGCGGCCCCATCACGACCGGGCGGTACTGCGCGAGGCTTTTCTCGTCCACTATGGTGACATACTTGCGCGACTGGTCAGTGCGAATGGCAGTCTCGTCCACGAGCAGCGCGGGATACTTCGCAGTGAGAGGCAGCCGCACACGGGCAAAAAGGCCGGGCGTTAGTTCGCCGTCGGCGTTAGGCAGTTCCACGCGCACCACCATGCTTCCGGTCCCGGCGTCCACGCGGTTGTCGAACGATTCGATCCAGCCCTTGTGCGTCCAGTCCGTTTCGCCTGACAACTGCACCTCCGCGGGCACCCGCCCCTTGTCATCGAGCGCCAGCTTTTTCCCGCGGGCCAGCCCCTGCACCCGCAGCAACGTGTTCTCGTCCATGTCCACG
>JANNVM010000431.1:0-1835 GCA_031414455.1 Verrucomicrobiota bacterium | reverse complement strand
CCATTCCTGCGTCCATGTCCAAAAACCCGTCAGTGCCCGCACCGTCCCGTATCGCCGCCCTGCAGTTGTCCCTTCGCGCCGCCTTGTCCGCAGGGCTGGCGGTCGCCATCGCGGAGTTCCTGCGGCTCCAGCATCCGCTCTACGCCATGATCGGCGCGGTCATTGTTATGGATCTCTCGCCGGAGCAGACCCGGCAACTGGGGCTGCAGCGTTTGGCCGGCACCGTGCTGGGCGCAACGATTGGCGCCGGTCTCAGTCAGGTTTTGCCCGCCGGACCCGGGGCCATCGGGCTCGGTATTTTTATGGCCATGTCTCTCAGCCACCTCCTGAACTTTAAGGGTGCCGCAAAGGTGACCGGATACATTTGCGCCATTGTCATGCTCGAACATCATGATCATGCGTGGATCTATGCGTTCTACCGCCTGCTGGAAACCATTCTGGGCATCGGGGTGGCGGTAATGGTCAGTCTTATTCCAAAGCTGATCCCGGATGACAAAGGCAACGAACCGGATTCCTGAGGGTGCCGCCGGCCGGTGGTCTTGCGGAACACAGCCGTCCCGGCTGTGCCTGGAGTTTCTACATTTTTTCAGGAATTGCTGCCTATGCAGAGTGTTTTGGCCCGGCGGGCCAATGGACATTAGCCGGTGGCGCAAGCCACCGGAATGCGGTGAAAGAAACGTCTGCGCCCCGGCAGGGGTGCCGGACTATGTGCGCGCCATGGCATCCACTCACCTCTCGCTCCACTACCATCTCGTCTTCAGCACGAAAGATCGCATCGGCATGATTGCCCCCGCGTGGCGGGATCGCCTCCATGCCTTCCTCGGCGGCGTCGTAAAACAACTCGACGGGATCCCCGAAGCCATCGGCGGCGTCGCTGACCATGTCCATCTGCTCATTGGCCTCGGGGCGATGCATCGCCTGGCGGACGTGATGCGGGAAATCAAATCCGTCTCCTCCCGATGGGTGCATGACGAGATTGGAGTTAAGCTGTTTTCGTGGCAGGAAGGCTACGGAGGATTCACAGTGGGTGCACCGCAATGTCCGTCTGTGAAGCAGTATATTGGACAACAGGAAGAGCATCATCGGCTAAAGACTTATCAGGAAGAATATGTGGATTTCCTGCGCCGGGGTGGGGTGGAATATGACGATCGATATTTGTGGTGAGCGATCAAGGCGCAGCCGAATGGCACGGCAACTCTCCTCAGCCCCTGCCGGGGCGGACGTTCGAATTGTCGCTCAACCGGTGGCTTGCACCACCGGCTAATTTCCGTCAGCCCTCCGGGCCAAATGTAGAAACTTCAGACACAGCCGTCCTGGCTGTGCTGGCTGGCAGTCGTCCCGACTGCATTTTCCATTGCGGTCAGGATGACCGCAAGCCAGCACCGGCGGGACGCCCGTGTTCCTTCATGCCCGGCAACACCGCCTAACCGGTCACGCCCTGGACCCCCGTTAAACCAAGGTATAATAGACACGAACGACAACACGGCGTCATGGTGGCCGCAGATGACACACCGCAAAACAGTCGTCGCTGTTCTGGATGACGAGTCGAAGATGCGTTCCGCTCTGGCCCGTCTTCTGCGGACGCATGATTATGAAGTCAGACTCTTCGAGTCCGGCGAAGATTTCCTGACGGCGGCGCAGGTGGAGGCACCCGACTGCCTGCTGCTGGACCTTCACATGCCCCGGACAACGGGATTCGACGTCCTTGAGGCAATGCCCGCTCTGCACATCACCGCCCCGGCCATCGTCATTACCGGGCACGACGAACCGGGCAACGCGGTGCGCGTGCGTGAACTCGGCGCCGCGGACTACCTCCTGAAACCGCTCGACGAATC
>JANNVM010000430.1:0-1813 GCA_031414455.1 Verrucomicrobiota bacterium | reverse complement strand
CACGAGACGACCAGTGGGGAAAGGACGCTCTCGTGGTCGTTCTTCCCCATCCCGGTGGCGAGCATCGTTCACTGCTACGCCTCGGATGTCACGGAGCGGAAGCGCGCGGAGGAACAGATCATCGAGCAGGCGGCGTTGCTGGACAAGGCGCAGGACGCAATTGTCGTGCGCGATCTGGAGCATCGAATCCTCTTTTGGAACCGGGGTGCCAGTCGCGTCTACGGCTGGTCGGCGGAAGAGGCGTTGGGCCGGAGTGCGATTGAGCTGCTCTCGCGAAATGGCGGGGCGCCGTTCCTGGAAGCACTTCAGGCGGTCCTGGGAAAAGGGGAGTGGAGCGGCGAGCTTCGTCACGGCACAAAGGGTGGCAACGAGGTGGTGGTGGAGAGCCGGTGGACGTTGGTCCGCGACAGCGAGGGCCAGCCGAAATCGATCCTGACGCTGTCCACTGACGTGACCGAGAAACGGAAGCTGGAAGCTCAGTTCCTGCGTGCCCAACGGCTGGAGAGCATCGGCACCCTCGCCAGTGGAATTGCTCACGATCTGAACAACGTCCTCGCGCCGATCATGATGTCGGTGAATCTTCTTCAGGAATCTCAGGCGGATGACCGCAATGCTCGTCTGCTGGAAATCCTGAGGAACGGGGTGCAGCGTGGCGCGGAGATGGTGAAGCAGATCCTGTCGTTCACGCGCGGGCAGGAGGGCGGGCGGGGGTTGATCAACCTCAAGCATCTGGTGTCCGAGGTTTCCAAGATCATGCAGGAGACTTTTCCAAAAAGCATTTCGATCAAGTCCGCCGTCGCGAAGGATCTGTGGACCACGGTGGCGGATGCGACGCAAATCCATCAGGTGCTCATGAATCTCTGCGTCAACGCCCGGGACGCCATGCCGGATGGCGGCAGCCTCTGTGTGGCGGCGGTCAATCTCACGGTGGATGCGGATTCCTCCGAGCGCCCGCCCGAGGCTCCGCCCGGACCCTATCTGGTCTTGTCCGTGTCAGATACAGGAAGCGGGATTCCGCCTGAAGTCATGGAGAAGATATGGGAGCCGTTCTTCACGTCGAAGCCGGACGGAGTCGGAACGGGCCTGGGTCTCTCGACGGTGCAGACCATTGTGAAGAACCACGGCGGCTGGGTCCGTGCCGAAAGCGAGCCCGGCAAAGGGACGCGGTTCCGCGTGTTCCTTCCCGCTTCGACGGCGACCGAAAAGGCTGCGGAGCCCGACAAGCCGACCTCGTTGCCGGTCGGACATGGCGAGAAGATTCTCGTGATCGATGATGAGCGAGCATTTCAGGAGATCACGAAGGCCATTTTCACGAAGTTTGGCTACCGTGTCCTCACTGCGAGTGATGGGACGGAGGCGGTGGCTCTCTTTGCACAGCACAAGGATGACATTGACCTGGTGTTGACCGACATGGTGATGCCATTCCTCGATGGCCCGGCCACCATCAATGCGCTCCGGCGTCTGGACCCAACGATTCGAATCATCGCCGTCAGCGGGATGAGCGAGAATGAAAAGCAGGCGGAGGAGCTGACGGGAGCGGAGTTTCTGCTCAAGCCGTTCACGACGGAGAAATTGTTGAATGCGGTGGACCGGTCGCTGAAATCACCCCGCAAGCTGAACCACTGACATGCAACGAATCCTGGTCATCGACGACGAGGCGGTGTTCCGCGAGGCGACGACGTTTGCCTTGCAGCGAAAAGGTTTCGAGACGCTCGAGGCCGCAGATGGCATCGAGGGCGCGGAAATCGCGCGCCGTGCGCTTCCCGACCTGATCATCTGCGATGTCAACATGGAGCGCATGGACGGGTATGCC
>JANNVM010000429.1:0-2137 GCA_031414455.1 Verrucomicrobiota bacterium | reverse complement strand
AGTTGCGCGCCGTCGAGCGTGGCGCCCTGGTTGATGTTGAAGTCACTGGTTCCGTTCACCGCGATGACGGAGGAGGCGTTGAACGTCGTGGCCCCCGAAAGCGTCATCGTTCCGTCGGTCACCGTCACATCGGTTCCCGTCGCGGCGGGGGAACTCCACGACATCGTCCCCGTGCCCTGTTTGATGATCAAGCCGCCGGCGGAGACGCTGAAGAAAGTCGTCGCGAACGCCCCGTCCACGGTGAGCGTCGTCGCCGCAGTGATCTGATTGCTGAAGGTGAGCGCGCCGCTCGCGGCATTAACCGTCGCGGTCGTGGCGAGGCCAAAGTTGACGACGTTGCCGAAGGTCTGCGTCGTGGTGTCGTTATTGGTAATGCCGCCCGCGCCGACATTCAGCGTGAGGCCGGCGAAAACGAACGCGCCCGCCGTGTTGTTAAAGACGACGCTGTTGGTGGAAAAGACGGCGCCGACGTTGGGTGCCAGTTTCGTGGTCCCGGCGAAGATGAGGTCGGTGTTCACGAGGTCGCTGACCGGTGCCGAGTTGTCCGCCCAGTTCAGCGCGTTGGAAAGCAGGCTGTCGCCCGCGCCGGCATTGGGCAGGTTGCCGTCCCAAGTGTCGGTGACGGCGAAGGCGGGCGCGGCGGCGAGGAGTGCGGCAAGAACAAAGACGAGGACGGGTCGGGAACGGCGGCGGGTATTCATGGCAGGCAGCGGTGAATGGCGAAGGCGGGATCATCCTCCGGTGTCGGAGCAATGGTCCAGAAGTATTTCCGGTCATTCAAAACCGATCCCGTCCCGGTGCCACGCTCGCTTACGGTGCGAGCGTGATTTGAATGCGCATCTGCCGCCGCGGTGCGGTGGCGGTTGTTAGGCCTGGCAGGCCGCTGTTCGTCACAGCGCCCACCGGTGCCGGAGCGGAGTTCGAGCCGGGACTGGTTGTTGAGCAGGCTCAGACATCCTGACCTGCCGGGAAACGGCGTGAGCCAGCGGCGCGGCGGGTCGATCAAGCGGGTGGCCTCAGAAGCACACTCGCTCTACGGCGAATGTAGATCGAGTGTGGCTGTAAGCCCACTCGCTTTGGTTCACCGGCTTTCCCCGGGGATCCGATCTCAACGGGTAGAGTTCAGGACGCCTGATTCTGCGGGCGAGGGGTTCAGGCGCGGCGGCGGCGCAGCGCCAGGGCACCCAGCGCGGTGAGGCCAAAGAGCGCAGTGGTCGGCTCCGGCACAGGGACGAGGAAGCCGCGGATTTCTCCGCCGCCATTTGCTCCCGTATGGACGTTGAGATAGAGGCGGTTTTGGAAGAGCGCGGTTTCAAGGGCAGCACTGAGGGGCAAGCTGGTGCCGGTGATGCCGCCGGCGCTGGCGCTGGTGTTCGTGGTGAACTGGAGCGGAGCAGTTTGGATATTGACCACGACGCCCCCCGTTTGCAACCAGTCACCTGCGCCGCCGTTGCCGTTCGGGTTCGCCGCCTGGTGGAGGTGCGCATTGGTGGAGACTCCGGTGAGGTCCGCGAAGCCATTGGCCGAGCCCCATGCGACGTTGATGGTGACCGTCTTGGCCACATCATCGAACGTGATGCCGCTGAGGACTTCGTCTCCGGTGCCTCCACTGACGACGGCGGGTTCATTGCGAAAATGCAGGCTGTTACTGAAGGTGCCGGCAAGGTTGATTTGAACGATGGCGGCCGGGGAGACGGTGGCAGTCAGCAGAGCGGCGAGGGTGAGAAGCAGTTTTTTCATGGGTGAGCGGCAAGTGGATGGTGACGTCGAGGCGCGAGACGGATTGAGGCAGAGCGGAGGCGGGACGACAAGATTTATTTTTGAGTTCCGCTTCCATCCGCGTCGCGTCTGCCGGGGATCGCGCGGCGCCGTTCGGCTTCCCGGAGTCGCCTGCGGGCAACGGCGGGACTCGACTTTGGAAAGTCGAACTACGGCGCCAGCGTCACCTGCACGCGCATCTGCCGGCGCGGGGTGGTGCTCGTGTTCAGAATGTCGCGGACTTCTACGAGGCCGGGCTCGGACAGCGGGTGCGCGCGGTTTTCAGAGACGAAGCCAGGGCCGGTGAAGGGGGCGCTGTTCACGCTGGTGGCGAGGTCTTGCCACACCACGAGATCACTGCTGGCTTGCACGACTAACG
>JANNVM010000428.1:0-5931 GCA_031414455.1 Verrucomicrobiota bacterium | reverse complement strand
TCGGCGGATGGGCCTGGACGGCGAAGAGCCAACTGTCGCGCCCGTAGAGATGTTCCGCGTCGATGATTCCTGAGGTCTCCCACACGCCGGCACCGACAGCGGCTCCGTCCCGTCCCGGTGTGGCGAGGCTCACGACCGGAGTGGCGGCGAAGTTGTTTTTCAGATCGTAACTCCAGATCAGGCCGTTGCGCCCTTTGGCGGCCATCACGCCCTGGCCGGAGCCGGTACCGTCCTCCTGCACCATGAGGCGATCCTTACTCACAGCCATGTTGTCCGGATTGATCGCGATGTCGCCGCCCGCGGCGAGTACGGCATCGGCGTTGTAGAGAATGCTGAGCGTGCAGGGCCCGGTGATGTCCTCGTCGTTGAAGTTGAGCCGGTAGGTGCGTCCGTAGTGGTTGCCCGCGACGGCCGGAGCAATAACGCTGTCGCCGGTGGAGTTGAAGAAGAATTCGTTTTTGTCGTTCTTGCTCCAGGCACCGTCTTCCACCTTCCACAGGCCAAACGCACCAACTCCGTCCGCGGCGGTTTCCAGTTGGGCTTCGTTCATACCTGCCACTCCCGTGAGTTCCATCCACTGACCGGCGATGGTGCCCGATTGAAACGCGGCCTCGCTGGTCATGCCGGGCGTGGTAGCGGCGAACACATACATCCTGCCGCCCGTCAATCCATTGCGGGCGAGCGGATCAGCGCCCGGCGAACGGTCCTTCTGCCCCACATAGAGGTAGATCTGCGAGTTGTATCCGCCGTTGTCCTCCAGCAGCACCAGCACCGTTTCCGGCACGGGATGCGGCCGCACCGGCAGGTTCTCATGCTGGAAGTGTCCCATGTGTGGCAGAGTGTAAAGCTTGTTGTCAACGACCGCCACGGCAAGGCTTCCTTTGCCGTCGTAGGTGCCGGCGGACGCCGCACTTTCCTCGCCGCAAAGATAGAAGGGACGATCGAAGCCCGCATCAAGCCATGCCAGTGTGCCGGAGCAGAACCGGAAGAATGCGGCCTCGGTATTGTTCTCACGGGCCAGGGGACGCTCCACGCCCAGCGCCGTATCAATGATGCCGTCGTAGGCCAGATCGCCGGAGACCACTCCGGCACCCGCGTTGAGCACATACCTTGATATAAACGCCCCGCGAAACCGCGTGTCCCCGACAACTGGTGCATGGAGGGCCGCTCCGGCCAGCTCGTGGTTCAAAAAGAGCACGGAGCCGCCGCCGGGGATTCTGTAGGCACCCATGCCGTCGGGAACCCCGATCAACTGAAACTGCTTCGATGGATCGCTGGTGAGCGGCACGCGGTCGCCCGCGCTGAGGATCGGTACCGTGACATAATCCGGGGAGATTGAGACCGCGTAGGGTTGTACCGCCGTCAGGAAGCCGGGCGGCTGGCTGGCTGCGGCACCGGACGGTGTCAGGGCGAGGGCGGCGCTCAGCGAACAGAGCGATGTAGTGGTGAATGAGCGATTGGACGTTTTCATGGCGGGTGAGTTCCTGGGTGTTTTGTGTTTTGGTTTGGAGTGCGGTGACTCGACTGAGCACCGCCGCCGCCATACATGCGACGAACCGGCACTCCGCCCGATCATGAGGACGGAAAATAGTTTAAGGAATTCTGCGCGGCCCCGGCCCGCGCAGCCATGCCCGTAGCGCGGTCATGCCCTGGGCTGGCCGTGATTGGTTCCGCTATGCACCGGGTGCGCCGCTATCAACACGGGCAGGCCAGGACCATGCCCGCGCTACGGTTCCCTGCGGCAGCAATTAAATCAGGGTCTCACTAACTCGATTCATCCCGCTTCTCAAAGATGTCCTCCGGTTCATTCTCTTCGTCTATGTGCGATCCGATGTGCCGGAAACCGAGCCGTGCCGCCACGCCCAGGGAAGCGGCATTGTCCGGATTGATGCACAGAACAAACCGCGACACCCGGTGCTCCTCCCGGGCCCAGCGCATCAACGCTTCACTCGCTTCCACGGCAATGCCCTGCCGCTTCCATGGTTCCAGCACCCCAAAGCCAAACTCCACCCCACCGGGGCAGAGTGCCGCGAGGTAATCCGGTCCCGGTGCCGTTTGAAATCCAATGTGGCCGACGAAGGTGCCAGGCTCACGCAGGGAGATGGCCTTGAGCAGCCACGGTTGCAGCGCCGGATGGGCTTCCATCTCGCCGAGGCGAAACTCCATTACCCCGCGCGGTATCTCACATTCCTCCGGCATCGTTATGCCGAGCAATTCTCCCGCCTCGCTGTGATTGCCCGAGAGGACCGCCCGCAGCACCGCCGGTGTCAGCGGAATCAAATCAAGCCGTGCGGACTGGATGACGGGGTTCATGAGTGGATTGGAAAGACAGGAGGAATGAGGACCACGGCACCCTTTCATAGTGCATGAGCGCCATGCCGTCGCGGCCATTGATCATCCCGTCGTTCGCCAGGGGCGATGCTTATGGCAGGGTGAGCCTGACTTCGTTGCTGAACTGGCGGTTTTCGCTGCTGCTGTAGCGGAGGACGGCGCGATAGTACCGGGTTTCGGGCTGATCCGGGTGGAGCTTGGGGCGTGCATCGACCACCGGACTCGGATCATCTTCGGCGATGGGGGAGAAATCCCGTTCCGATTCGCGGCGGCTGAGGAGAGTGATGCCGTCGGCAGCCCCGATCTGAAAACTCAGCAGAACGCTGCCCTCGAGAACCGTGGCGGTGAGGATGCTGGTGCGGTGAGGATGCATGAATGAATCTACATGCGATATACGGCGGGTAAAACGGTCATGGGCCAGCAATATTTTCATCCGTGAGCAGGGCTGAGCCGTCCTCACCCTTGAGCGCCTGGATGATCCAGACTTTGGCCAGCCTCCATTGCCGCCGGACGGTGATCTCACTGATGCCAAGCGCCGCGGCGATTTCGTCGTGATTAAAGCCGGCGAAGAAGCGGAGTTTGACGATGTGGGCTTGTCGCGGGTCTGCCCGGGCCAACTCATCGAGGACATCGTGAAGCATGAGCAGTTTATCGTCCGCCTCCGGAGCGGCGAGTTGAGCGGCATTTTCCATGGGCAGCGGGGCCTTGCCTCCGCCGCGCTTTTGACGAAGCCGGGCTTTGGCCTGGTCCACCAGAATACGTCGCATGGCTTCGGCGGCGGCGGTAAAAAAGTGACTGCGGTTGTCCCACACCCGGGCTGCGCCGTCCGGACCGGCGAGACGAAGCCATGCTTCGTGGAGCAGGACTGTTCCGGACAGAGTGACCTCGCGGTTCTCCCGGGCCATCATCTCCCCCGCCATGCGCCGCAGCTCCTCATAAACAGTTTCCCACAAACGCTCCTCCGCGCCCGGAGTGCCGGCTTTCGCTGCATCAAGGAGAACCGTGATGTCGTTCATTTCACAGAGAATGTCAGAAAATGGTGCCAGGGAAAGCAAATTCACTGCCGCGGATAAGGACCGTCCGTCCAGGCCTCTCGAGGGGATTCTGCTCACCGATCGGTTTTTGTTCGACAACACAGGAGCGCGCCGGCACGGTCGCGAAGCTGCCATGAATCCCGCCACGATCAACATACGTCCACTGCTGTGCTCCTTCGGGCTTCTGCTCCTCACCTGCCTTGCGTCGCCGGCGCAGGACGCTGATTTGATCGTGCATCACGGCAGGATCGTCACGGTGGATCAGAAGTTCACCGTTACGCAGGCGATGGCGGTCAAGGACGGGATCATCCTGAGCACGGGAACTGACGACGAAATCCTGCGGCACAAGGGTCCGCACACGGAAGTGATGGACCTCGGCGGCAAAATGGTGCTGCCAGGATTGATGGATTCGCACACCCATCCGCTGGGCGCGGCGATGACGGAGTTTGATCACGAAATCCCTGCGATGGAAACCATCGCGGATGTGCTGGCCTACATTCAGGGCCGGGCGAAAGTGGTGGCGGCGGGCGAATGGATCGTGGTGCAGCAAGTGTTCATCACCCGGCTGCGTGAACAGCGGTATCCAACCCGCACGGAACTCGATGCCGCAGCGCCGCAGCACCCGGTAGTCTTCCGCACCGGGCCGGATGCCTCCTTCAATTCCCTCGCGCTGAAAATCCGGGGCATTGACCGCAACTTCAAAATCCCTGACGGGATTGCGGGCCGCGTCGAAACCAACGCGGAGGGTGAACCCACCGGCATCCTGCGGAATTTTGCCAATTATCTGAAGGTGCCGGAAAGCGGCGGAGTGAAGTCACCCACGCCGGCACAGAAGGCGGAACGGCTGAAGCTGTTGTTTAAGGACTACAACGCGAACGGCATCACTTCCATTGGTGATCGCGATGCCAATCCGGAGTCGCTGGTGCTCTATCAAAATCTGCGCGCGGACGGTGCGCTCACGGTTCGCGTCGCCATCTCGCAGCACATAGACAACACCGGTCCCGTTGCGGAAATCCAGAACAGCATCCGGCAGGTGGCGCTTAGCAGACTGTTTCGCGAAAAGGATCCGCTGCTCCGCATCATCGGCATCAAGACATTTCTCGATGGCGGCATGTTGACCGGCAGCGCCTACATGCGCGAGCCGTGGGGTGTCAGCGAGACCTATGCCATTACCGATCCGGCCTATCGCGGCGTACTCTTCATTCCCAAAGAGCGGCTGCGCCCGATGGTGGAAACCGCGGTGGCGTGCGGGCTGCAGTTCACCGCGCATTCAGTCGGCGACGGCGCGGTGCATACGCTCCTTGATGTGTATGAGGACATCGCCCGAACCCGCCCGATCAAAGAGACCCGTCCCTGCCTGACTCATGCCAATTTTATGAGCCGCGAGGCCGTCCAGCAAATTGCGAAACTGGGTGTGGTCGTGGACATGCAGCCGGCATGGCTTTATATGGACACCCGCACGCTGATGAAACATTTTGGCAGTGAGCGCCTGCGCTGGTTCCAGCCGCTCCACAGCCTTTTCGAGGCCGGGGCCATTGCCGGAGGGGGATCGGACCACATGCAGAAGATCGGCGCGCTGCGGGCGGTAAACCCCTATCATCCGTTCCTCGCCATGTGGGTCGCCATTACCCGGCAGGCGAAAAACTTCGAAGGCACGCTCCATCCGGAAGAAGCGCTGACGCGGGAGCAGGCGATTCGTTTCTACACGGCGAACAATGCGTATCTGCTCGTCCGCGAGAAAGACACCGGCTCGCTGGAGGCCGGCAAACTCGCGGACTTCATCGTGCTTGATACCGATCTCCTGACCTGTCCTGCAGAGGCGATTCCAAATACGAAAGTGCTGCGGACGTATCTCGGAGGAAAACAAGTCTATGTTCGCGAAGGTCAGTGAACTCATTCCAACACCAGGAACCGCCATGAACCCGGAACTGATTAGCGGTATGGAGAAGCCTCGGACGATCGGTTGTCCCGCACCTACAGCGCTCAAAATCATTCATACAAGCATACCCGGGGCGTTGCCCTGCAGGCGCTAACTTAACATAAGGAACCGACTTGATGTTGACCGCATAGCGGTCGTGGAAGGTAGCCGTGGGTTTCAACCCACGGTGTTGGCCGGTAGCCGGAATGTGTCGCGTAGCGACACAGGAATCCGAACCCGCGGCGAGGAAATCTCAACCCCGGGGGAATCACCCGACAAAATGCGTAATACGGCCGGGTTCCTCCGTCGCTATGCGACGGGGAGCCCCAAGGCACGCCAGCCGTGGGTTAAAACCCACGGCTACCATCCTGGATCGCTACGCGATCGTGTTTTTCGGAATGCCACTGTTAAGTTAACGCTTATGGGGCGTTGCCCCGGGCTGAGTTGTTGAGGGCTTTCAGCCCGCAGAAAGCGCCAAAGGCGCGGGATAATACAGCCCGAGGCAACGCCCCATAGGCGCTAACTTAAGCAATCAAAGGATCCGAAGCCCGGAGGGCTGGAATAGATTAGCCGGTGGCGTAAGCCACCGGACCCGCAGCCAAAGATTGCGGGAGCCCCGGCAGGGGCGGCACCGGTGCAGGATTCGCG
>JANNVM010000427.1:0-12045 GCA_031414455.1 Verrucomicrobiota bacterium | reverse complement strand
CCCACCACCCCCCCCGCGGCCCCGCAGAAAGGCGGACCCGCTTTTTTGTACTCGCAGCACGCCGCGCCGGCTGATAACTGAAGCAGATAATTCAGCCAACCATCTCCGCCACTATGTCCAACACCGCCGTTCCTGACTCTGCCGCCGGCTCGCGCATGAAGCTCTTTTGGGCGTGCTTCATCGCGCTGGTCGCCACCTCGTTCATCTTTGGCGTGCGCGCCAACATCATCGGGGAGCTCCAGGCCAAGTTCAATTTGTCGGAGGCGCAGAAGGGGAACATCAATGGTGTGGGCATGTGGCCGTTCGCGCTGAGCATCATCGCCTTCAGTTTGATCATTGACCGCATCGGCTACAAGGTGGCGGCACTGATTGCCATCGGGTGCCACGTGGTTTCGCTCATCCTGACCGTGTTGGCGACGGGCTACGAGTCGCTCTACTGGAGCACATTCCTCGTCGCGGTGGCCAACGGAACCGTGGAGGCATTCATCAATCCCGTGGTCGCCACCGCCTTCAGCCGCGAGAAAGCCAAGTGGCTGAACATTCTCCACGCCGGCTGGCCGGCCGGCCTTGCGCTTGGCGCACTGTTCACCGTCATCCTGAAAGACCTGAGTTGGGAATGGAAATTCGGCGCGTGTTTTGTGCCCGTGCTCATTTACGCGGCGCTCATATTGCCGCGGAAGTTCCCGGTGAATGAGCGCGTGGCCGCGGGGGTTTCCTACCGCGATATGCTCAGGGAAGTCGGAGCCGTCGGCTTCTTCGTCATTGGTGCGCTGGTGACAGCCGCTGTGGCGCAAATGGCGGGCAAAGAAGCCAGCCTTCCCGTGATCCTCGGTGTGGGCGCGGTGGTTGCCGTCGCCGCCGGAGCCTATACCAAATCACCCGGCAACTGGCTCTTCCTGCTTGTGCTGCTAACCATGGGGCCGCTGGCGACGACGGAACTGGGCACCGACGGCTGGATGCCGGAACTGCTCAAATTCGCCCGCCCGGACATGCCGCTGTTCGCGACATGGGTCTTCATTTACATCTCCGTCATCATGACGGTGCTGCGGTTTTACGCGGGCCCCATCGTCCACCGGTTCTCGCCGATCGGACTGCTCGTCATCAGCGCCGCGGTTGCCATCGCCGGGCTGCTCTTCCTGTCCCAGGCCACCGGCTGGCAGGTGGTTCTCATTGCCGCCACGATCTATGCCTTCGGGAAAACCTTCCTCTGGTCCACCACGCTGGGCATGACCTCCGAGCAGTTTCCCAAAGGCGGCGCGCTAACATTAAACGGCGTCTCCGCCGTCGGCGTGCTCGGCCTCGGCATCATCGGCTCGCCATTCATCGGCTATCAGCAGGACCAGGAAGTGGACCGCCAGCTCCGCGAGTCCCAGCCTGCCCTGCATGCGATGGTCAACGGCCCGGAGAAGACCGCCATCTTCGGCCAATCGCCCAGCCTCGACGCCGACAAAGTGAAGGTGCTGCCCGCGGAACAGGCGGCGGAACTGGAGAAGGTGCAGGCCGTGAGCAAACAGGCAACGTTCTCCCGCATCGCCGTTCTGCCGGCATTCATGCTCGCCTGCTACATCGTCCTGTTTCTCTGGTTCCGCAGCCGCGGCGGCTACAAGCCGGTGGAGATCGGGGCGCACTGACAGGATTTTGAACAGGAGGAAACGGAGGTGACAGAGAATCGGTTAATTGGAGCCTTCGCGATGACGTCCGGATGAATCCCTTCTGCCTTCTCCGCCGAGCCTCTGTTTCCTCTGCTGCCTCCTGTTCAAACCTTCTTCTTCCGCGGCTTCTTTTTCGTCGCCGCCTCTTTCGCCGCCGCGAGGCCTTTCCTCGCCCATGTCAGCATGAGGTGCGAATTCTCCAGCGCGGCTTCCGGAGCTTCGTGATAGTTCATCTTCATCGGTCCCTTGTCAGTGGGATAGACCCACTGCGCGAGGCCGGCGTCGAGGAATTCCTGCACGTTGCACGGGCCGGTTTTCAGGTAAATCCGCCCATCAGCGATGAGCCCGAAAAAGAGCCCGTCCCTGTAGAATCCCCAGCCGCCAAACATGTAGCGCCGCGTCACCCCGCCGAGCGGTGCCAGCAGGTCGAGGACGTGATCAGACAGGGCGGTATCTTTTTTCATGGAATTGAGAAGCGCGGCAAATTGATTCCCGCGGCGGCTTCGGAAGTCCAGAGCGAAGCCGCAGGCCTAACGCCGAAAGGGCAGTACATCGGCGATGCTGACCGCGTGACAATTCCGAAACGCACCGTATGACGGTCCCCCTATGGACGAAAAAGCAGCCGATGCCCGACAACGGGCGCCACTCTCCGCCACCATGCGCGGTGTGGGCGAACGACTCAAAGCCTGGGCACTCGGAAACGACCTGCCCACCAGCGTGCCGACAGTGGGTGAGGCCACGTTGCGGAATCCCCAGATGGAGGCGAGGGTGGGCAACTACCGCTCCACGGACGCGCGCCGCGCCGTGCTCGCCGACATGGACTATATCATGTCGTTCGTGAAGGACGGTCGCCCGATCCCCAGTTTCCTCGAAGCCGGGCCGCGCGAGTTTCTCCACTTCGATCCCGCCACCGTGCGTGCCGCCATCGTGACGAGCGGCGGCGTTGCTCCGGGGCTCAACCGCGTCGTCCACGCCATCGTGAGCCGGCACTGGGACGTCTATGGCCTCGACCCGTCGCGGAACGGGGCCGTCTTTGGGGTCTTCGATGGTATGGCCGGACTCGCGGAGCAGCCGGTGGACATGCTGCCGCTCACACCGGCGGACAGCGGGAAGTGGTTCAATGACGGCGGCTCGTATCTCGGCTCGCGCCGGGAGTTTAAGTTCGACAAAGCAGTGATGGCCCAGCGCGTCGCCGACAACATCAGGGAGAACGGCATCCAGATTCTCTACATCATCGGCGGCGACGGTTCACTCGGCACCGCTGAGAAATTCTACCCGAAAGTGCCGGGGACTGCAGTGATCGGACTGCCTAAGACGATGGACAACGACATTCCCTGGGTGGGGCAGTCGTTCGGATTCAGCACCGCCGTGGACAAAGCCGCCGAGATCATCCGCGCCATGCACACCGAAGCCTGCGCCACGCGCCGCGTTTGTGTCATGGAACTCTTCGGCGCCGACTCCGGATTTGTCGCCGCCAACGCTTCCATGGCCGCTGGCTGCGCCACGCTGGTACTGGTGCCGGAAATGTTTGCGGGATTTAAGACTGCCGGGGAAATCGAACGCGCGTTTGAGGTGTGCATGGATTTCCTCCGCGAGAAAGTCCGCCATCAGTCGCGCGCCGGTGCCGTCGTGGTGCTCGCCGAAGGTGTCGGACCGCTGCTTCTCAAACGCGGCGTGAAGCTGCTCGGCAAGGAAGTCGAGTCCGACCGCTTCGCCCAGCAAATTGCCACGCGGCTGCAGAAGAGTTATCTCTACGATTCCCGGGGCCGCCCGGTCACCACCTTCATCAACCGTCCGCGCCACCACATCCGCGCGATCCCGCCAAACGCCGCGGACCGCAGCTACTGTGAGCGGCTCGGTGCGCTCGCCGTGGAATCCGGCCTCGCCGGCTATACCGGCTGCATGGTTTCCTGGTGGCTGAATGAATACGTGCTCGTCCCGCTCTGCCTCGCCGCCACGAAGCGCAGTCTCGCCACCGGCGGGCTTTTCTGGAAACAAGTCGTCCTTAGCACCGGGCAGCCGGACATCATGCCGGACGGGGACTGAGCCTTGATTTTAACAGGGGAAGCGGAGAGTGGAACCGGCAGCGGCATTGATCCGGTGCTTTGTGCTCGGAACCGGGCACTGAGCACCGGGAACCACTTGCTCCCCTCCGCTCCCCCCTCCAAATTCATTCTGATTCCGCCGCTGGCAAATGTACCGCGGGCGCTTATGATCACGCACTGTTCCCGACCGCCCATGAAACCCATCCCCGCCTTTTGCCACGCCGCACTTCTTTGCGCCGCCCTGCTTTCCAACTGCCCTGCCCGTGCGGCGGATGAAAAAGAAAAGGTCGTTCCTGACAAGGGTGCCGGCGAACTGGACCTCACTCAGTTTCCCGGTCAGGTCGTGGACGAGGTCATCGTCCCCGTGCCCAGTGAAGTTTTCTCTGCCCTGGACCGGCTTGGCGATCCCGATTGGAAAGCTCAGGTGACCCGCGGCGACCGTCCGGCCTTTACCGACCGCACGGATGTCGCCCTGCTGCTCGGCGCCACGGTGGCCGACGGCTTCATCGCCGTTCAGGCCGAAGACAAGAAAACCGTGGAGAATGTCGGCCGCGATGTGCTTGCGCTGGCGACGGCCCTTGGCGTGCGCGAGGATGTTCTCAAACATTGTCAGGCGATTGACGACGCCGCCAAGGGTGCCCACTGGGACACCGTCCGCACGGAACTCGATGCCACCCAGGCCACCGTGAAAATGAAGATGGAATCCCTGCGCGACGGCGCACTCGCCGAGTGTGTCTCCGTCGGTGGCTGGCTGCGCGGCACGGAAGTGATCACCTCGGTCATCGGCAAAGCATTCTCCAAAGACCGTGCCGAGCTGCTCTATCAGCCTGATCTCGCCGATTACTTCAACGATGCACTGGAGGACATGCTGACCAAATCCAAAAACCCCGCAAAACTGAAATCCATCGCCGACGGCCTTGCCCGGCTGCGCGAGATCATGCAGACGGGTGACGAAAACCTCTCCGCCGATTCCGTGAATGAGATGCACCGCATCACCGTGGAACTCGTCAAATCAATCACCACCAAAGGCTGACCCCCGCCATGCGCCTGCTCCCTAAACTAATCATCCTCCTGCTCACCCTCGCCTGCACCGCGCCCGCGGCGCGTGCGGTCGTGGACGACGCCTATTCCACTGCCCTCGAAGCCGCGATCGAAACCGTAAAGAAGGGTTTCAAGCTCCGCCAGGAATACTGGAAGGGTGCCGTCACCTCCGGCACGCAGAAAATAGTCAAGCATCAGGTCTTCAAAGGAAGCGAAGTATGGTTCTGGCTCGGCACCGCATCGGAAGCCGATCTGAAACTCGAGATCGAAGCCTTCGACGCCAAAGGCAACAAGATAACGCTCGAAAAGAAATCCGGTGCGGGATGGGCCGCCGTCCGCCTGAAGCCGGAAAAGACCGGAACCTGCGTCGTGACCTTCAAGATCACCAGCAAAGACAAGGACGAGGAGATCCCCTGGGCCCTGGTTTACGCGTGGAAATAATCCCGGCGACGCAGCGTCCCATCCAACCGTAATGACCACCGAAACGCTCGAATACGAAACGCCTCACTTTCTCCAAAGCCTCTTCGCCGGCGATCTCGCGCTGCTGAAAGCTCTCGAACAGGAAGCCGGCATCCGCATCACCACCCGGGAAGGCTGGATCAAGTTTCAGGGCGCAGAAAACGGCGTCGCCACCGGAAAAAGTGTCTTTGCGCAGCTCGAAAAAGCCCGGCGCCGCGGCACTGACATCAATGAACACTTCTTCCGTTTTGCCATGGAGAACGCCGCCCATGTGAAAAAACCAAACGGTGCCGGCGACGGGAGCACGCCGGTAGAAGCACCATCCGCCGAGCCCTCGCTCGATGATCTCACCGGCATCAAAATCGTCGGCTCACCGCGCAAGCCGCCGGTGCTCGCGCGCACCAAAGGCCAGCTCGCCTATCTGCACGCCATCCGGAATCATGATGTCACCTTCGGCAGTGGACCTGCCGGCACCGGCAAGACCTTCCTCGCCGTCGCCAGTGCCGTCGCCGCCTACAAGGCGGGCGACGTCCAGCGCATCGTGCTCGCCCGTCCCGCGGTCGAAGCCGGCGAGGCGCTGGGCTTCCTGCCCGGCGACCTCAACGAAAAAGTCCTCCCCTACCTCCGCCCGCTCTACGACGCCCTCTACGACATTCTCGAACCCGAAGAGATCGAGAAAATGATAGAAAAGAGCATCATTGAGATCGCCCCGCTTGCCTACATGCGCGGCCGCACGCTCAGCCGCAGTTTCATCATTCTCGACGAAGCGCAGAACACCACGCAGTCGCAGATGCTCATGTTCCTCACCCGCCTCGGTGAGAAGTCGAAATGTGTCGTCACCGGCGACCCTTCCCAGATCGACCTCAAGGATCCGCGCACTTCCGGCCTCCGCGAAGCCCTGCGCATCCTGCCCGGCACCAAAGGCATCGCCTTCTGCGCCTTCGACGGCACCGACGTCGTCCGCCACAAAGTCGTCCAGCGCATCATCGCCGCCTACGACAAAGCCCGGGCGGAGTAAACCTGGCCGTCAGTAATTCAGAGCCCTGCGGGACCGGGGAAGACGCCTAACGTATAGGGACCCTGCAAAAGGAGGACGTAACACTGGCTCCGGAGGAGGTGAACTTCGCGTCCGCCCCCAAACAACTTGCCATTCCGGAATCCCGCCTCACAGTGGCGACCTGTTCCGGCGCATGGAATGCGGTGCAATCCCGCGACAGTATGCGCTGCTGTAACCGGCTACGACTCTCCAGGGGGCCATTCGTGAGGATGGTTTCCGCAAAGCCAATCCTGAAACCCGCAAGGGTGGACGGGTGAAGGCGGAGGGAAGGTTTGAAGCCGGGAGTCAGAATACTTCGCCGGAACTGCTCAGAACCACCCGCCGGCGTGTGCCGGGCCGGGAGGATCTTATCGACACCAATAAGCAATGAGACTCCATGAACATAACACCGCTGACCCTGACAGGTCTTCTGCGGGCGGCGCTGGCACTGCTGTGCAGCGCGTCCTTCGCCCGTTCCGCCATCTCCTTCACTGACATCCGGCTGTGGGCCGGTTCTGCACCGGGCGAGGGCATCAACGAAGCCGCGCTCGTGGTGGATTTCCATGACGGCTCGCCGGGACTCCTCTGGGGCTACCGGTGGCCCGCGCAGGAACCGCGCACCGGTCAGGACATGCTCGCAGCCATCATGGGCGCGGACCGCTCGCTCCAGACCGACAGCACCTACTTTCCGAACAGTTTCAGCTATGAAGCCCGGAGCCGGAGTTTTTCCAACAACGGCACTCCTGACAATTACTTTGATGACAGCTACTGGGGCTACTGGGTGAATAACGAAGTCTATTATCACCCCGTGGATTTCCTGCTGAACTCCCACATCGTCCCGCCGGCGATGGAAGTGATGCCTCTGGGGAATCCCTACGAAGCGGGCCATTGGGTGGAGAGCAGCACCGGCGCGGCCGCGCGGCCGCTGGTGAACGGCTCGTGGGACAGTTGGACCTACGGCATCTACGGCACGAAGGCCGGAGAGCCGGTCGCCGCCGTGCCGGAGCCTGGCACGGCCGTGCTTCTCGCCGCAGGAACGGTGCTGGTGCTTCGCCGGCGGAGGGCACTGACCATTTCACCTTAATTCACGCGGCTATGAAGCACCTGAGGCATCTGCTCTGCGGCCTGACACTTTCACTGAACGCAGCCGCAACCGGCCCGTATCCACCGGGGCCGGCCGAATCCGGCAGCGATGCCATTCCCGCCGCCAGCGCGTGGTTCAGTGGCTGGGCCACCGGGGTCGCATCGTTCCAGCCCGGGCCGCGGCAGGCCGGCACGCCCTCCAGCGTGGTAAGTTATGGTTCCTCCGGCAGCGTCACCGGTCCCCCGGACGCTGCCGGAGCCACTTATCCGCCGGTGGGCAGCAATCCGGTGCCCGGCGCGCCCGTGCTCAGCCTCGGCGACGGCGGCAGCGTCACCCTGACATTTGCCCGGCCCATCGCGGACGGCGCAGGCCCGGACTTTGCCGTATTTGAAAACGGCTTCGCGACGACGGGCACGGCGGTCTTTGCCGAACTGGCCTTTGTGGAGGTCAGCAGCAACGGCACGGACTTTGTCAGATTCCCGGCGGTAAGCTGCACCCCGACGGCCACGCAGTCCGGCACCTTCGGCACGCTCGATCCCCGGAATCTCCACAACCTCGCCGGCAAATTCCCGGCGGGCTATGGCACGCCGTTCGATCTCGCTGAATTGTCAGGCACCCCGGGACTGGACACGGGCCGGATCACTCATGTCAGGATCGTGGACGCAGTGGGCGATGTCCTCGGCGGCCTGGGCAGCCGGGACTCGCTCGGAGGCTGGATCAATGACCCGTTCCCCACCAACTTCCAGACCAGCGGGTTTGACCTCGACGCGGCGGGCGTCATCCACGAGGCCCTCACCGGTCTACCGGCGCTCACCCTGACCACGCCCGGCAACACGGCGTCGCTTCGGTTCACTCGCGACGCCAGCCTGACAGATTCCGTCCTGACATTGCAGAAGTCCTCCGACGGCCACGAGTGGACGCCGCTGGCCGTCAGCATCAACGGAGGCACCACCGTTCCCGCCGCCGGAGCGGAAATCAGCGAATCCGGCTCCGGCACGGTAATCGTCACCGTCACCGAGCAGCGCAGCCCGGGCCGTCAGATGTACCGGCTGAAAATGACAAATAGCCAATGACGAACGGGAACGTCAGAACGCGGAGACAGGAAATCGCCGGCGCTTCCCGCCTCCGTCATTCCGTGCCGGCGGCCGCCTTCACCCTGCTGGAAATCCTGCTTACCGTGACGATTATCACCGTGCTGGCGACGGCGACGGCGGGCGTTTACAAGTGGAGCCGCACGCGGGCGTGCATCACGCTTTCCACGGGCAATCTCCACCAACTCGCCATCGCCAACCTGACTTACGCCGCTGACAATGCCGGCTGGTTCTGCCCGGCGCAGGACGAGCGGAACCTCCGCCGCTGGCATGGCAGCCGCACGAACATCGAAGAGCCGTTCCATCCGAAAGGAGGATTCCTCGCCCCCTATCTGGGCAACGACAAGGCGCTCGAGACGTGTCCACTGATGCTTCGCGTGCTCGACGGCGCGGGGAGTTTCGAAGAAGGCTCCGGCGGCTATGGCTACAACGCCACCTATGTCGGCGGAAGACCTGGCAACCTCTATTCTCCCGCCGCCCTGCTCGACATCGAGGTGCCTGCCCGCACCATCATGTTCACCACCACGGCACTGTCGCGCGACGAGGGGCTCCAGGAATACCCCTTCAGCGAGCCGCACTTCGCGCCGTCCGAGGACGGCGGCCATGCGTGGGATCTCCAGCCCAGCGTTCACTTTCGCGCCGACGGCCATGCCCTGGTGGCATGGTGCGACGGCCATGTCACGCTGGAGGCCCCGGGAGCATGGAAGGACACCAACTTCTACGGTGGCAACAATGAGAAGGCCGGTATCGGCTGGTTCGGGCCGGAAGAGGAAAACGGCTACTGGAACCCACGCTCCCCGGCCGTGCTCAACGGATGGACCCGCCCGGCAGCGGCCCCGTAGAAGGCAAGCGCAGACACATTGCCGGGGATTAAAAAAAGTCCGCGGAAAACGAGTGACGGCGAGCAAATCCTCTTTCCTTGAGTCGGGCCATTACTATAAAAGCGCCCACTCTCCCATGGCGTGCGAAACCACCAGTATTACAGAGGCCCTGCTCGGATCCTACGAGGAAATCGGAGGCATCAACCACCTCGACGGCGCCAACCTGCCCTCCAAGTGCGCCATCGCCGCGCTGGGCAGCGATCTGCTCCAGATTCTCTTCCCGGGGTTCTTTGAAGCGGAAGCCATACACCGGGGTGAAGTCGCCGCCCTGACAAGCACGCGCATCGCCGATGTCATGGCCCGGCTGGAAGTGGAGATCCGCCCCAGCCTGGCGTCGCGCAAGGGCGCTCCCGCTGATGTAGCCGCGGAGGCGCACCGGCTCGCCTGCCAATTTCTCCGCAGCCTTCCGCAGGTCCGCGCCCTGCTGAAAACAGACGTGCAGGCAGCGTTTGACGGCGACCCCGCGGCGGACAGTTACGATGAGGTCATTCTCGCCTACCCGGGACTGGAAGCCATCGCGGTGCAGCGCATGGCCCATGTGATGTACACCGGCGGCGTGCCGCTGATCCCGCGCATGATGACGGAATGGGCCCACGGCCGCACCGGCATCGACATCCATCCCGGCGCTCAAATCGGTGAGTATTTCTTCATAGACCACGGCACCGGCGTAGTGATAGGAGAAACCGCCCGTCTCGGGCATCATGTGAAACTTTATCAGGGCGTCGGGCTCGTGGCGCGCTCGCTCGCCGCCGGACAGCAACTCAAAGGCCGCCGCAGGCATCCGTGCCTGGAGGACTTTGTCACGCTCTATGCCAATGCCTCCGTCGTCGGCGACATCACGATCGGACGTAGCAGCACCATCGGCGCCAATGTCTTCATCACCGAGAGTGTGCCCCCGGACAGTGTCGTCGCTCTCGGTGCGCAGAAGAACGAAGTGAAACTCCGGCCCCGGCCCGTTCCCGCCGCCTGACATCTTCCCCACCCCTCACCGCACATGGCCTCCGCAAAGAAGAAAGCACCGCGTCAGAAACTCGCCCCCTCATGGAGCAGCAGCCCCATCATCTCCGTGCGTCCTGCGAAGGCCGACCTCCCGCAGTCCGGACCGGACCATCACCTGGCGCATCTCGTTATGGAGTGGTGCCGCGCCATCCGGCTTCGTGATCTCTCGGAACGGATCAGTGTCGTGTGGAATGCGCGGCTGATCACCACCGCCGGGACCGCCTGCCCGCGCACCGGCGTGATCGAACTCAATCCCTTCCTGCGCACGTTTGGACTCGCCCAGGTGCGGCGCACTCTCAAGCATGAGGCGGCGCATCTCATCGCCCACTGGCGCGCCGGCCGCCGCCGCATCCAGACACACGGCGAAGAATGGCGCGCCGCCTGCGCGGAACTCGGCATCCCGGGAGAACCCGCGTTCCACGATCTCCCCATCCCCCGCAAACGCATTCCGCGGAAGCTCGCCTATCGCTGCCGCCACTGCGGGCTCACCGTCCAGCGCGTGCGCGCCTTTGCGCCCTACACTGCCTGCTACAAATGCTGCAAGAAATACACCAGCGGGAAGTACCACGCGGATTTCCTCTTCCTCCGCATCCCCTTCCCTCCGGCGGTGCTGCGTTAGGAGTCCGGCTCCGCCGGGCCGGCCTCGGCCTTGCCGGGTGTCTGCTGCTCATTGGTTGTCAGTCCACCGCCAGCCGCCCCGCCTCATCCGCCGGGTCCACCGTCACGGCAATGGCGGACGACCGGGACCGGATTGACCGTGTCCTAACTCAACTGCGCGTCACGGTCCCGCCGGACACTTGCCGGGAGTATCGTATCGTCCACAGCGCGGTGCCCAACGCCAGCATGGACACCCGCGGCACTCTCACTGTCAGCACCGGGTTGCTCCACTTTGCCGAAACTGACGACCTCCTCGCCTTCGCCCTCGCCCACGAACTCGCCCACGCCGTGCTCGGGCATCCTGCAAAACTGCGGCGCGCCGGCTGGCTCCAGGTCATTGCCACCGCCGCCGTGGCGTGGGCGGTTCACGAGGCTTCTCACGCCAAAGGCGACGCCGCCCTCGCCGCCGGCGGATTCTTCATTGCCACCACTCTTCCCGGCACGCTCCCGCTAATGCGACGCATGGAAAAAGAAGCCGATCTCATGGCCCGCGACCTCCTCCGCCGCACCGGCTACTCACCGCAGGCCGCCGCCCGCTTTTGGGAATGCTACGCTGTCGCACGCCCCCGGCCTCCCCGGCCATCATGGATTTCCGCCCATCCCTCCGACGCCGCCCGCGTCCGGTATCTCGTACCGTGATTGCGCTCGCATCTGCCACTGGTCCTCCACTAAAAGAAGCCGCCATGAGCTTTCGTTTTCTCCTTTTCCTCCTCGCCGCCGCCTTCCTCCGCGCCGCGGACCGCCCGAATATCGTCTTCATCTTTTCTGACGACCACGCGGCGCACGCCCTCAGTGCCTACGGCAGCAAAGTGAACCAAACGCCGCACCTGGACCGGCTGGCAAAAGAAGGGATGCGGTTTGACCGGTGTTTCGTCACCAAAAGCATCTGCGCACCGAGCCGGGCCGTCGTCCTCACCGGAAAGTATTCTCACAAAAACGGCGTCCCCAATTTCAACCGCTTCGACGGCAGCCAGACTACGGCTCCCAAACATCTCCAGGCTGCCGGCTATCATACCGGCATGATCGGCAAATGGCACCTCGGCAGCGATCCCACAGGATTCGACTCCTGGGAAATCTTCCCCGGGCAGGGTGCTTATCAC
>JANNVM010000426.1:0-1975 GCA_031414455.1 Verrucomicrobiota bacterium | reverse complement strand
CCCGTTGCATCAGTTGTTCGCGCCGCACGCCGGCTGCGGATTCGAGCCGCTGCTGCAACCGTTCGCTGACGCCGCGGCGCACGGTGTTCCCATCCTCCCCAACGCGCGGCCGGCCGGCGAAGCCGGGCATTTGCCGGCAGGGGACGAGGGCTTTTGTCTTTTCAAGTTGTCTGTCCTCTTAAATTCGACAGACCCCACCAGCCGCGACACCGTCAATGATCGCGACCCGCAGAACCCTGCGACCGATCTCGGCCTTCCCAATGGCCGCGACATGTGGCGCCAGACGACCATAGATGACAACTACCACGATGAAGGCTACGACGCGAACCTCGTCGTGCCCGAAGCCGGCACCTACTCCATCGGCTGGCAGGGCGATGATGGCGGCTTCATAGAGATACTCAACCTCCCCGCGGGCGTGCAGTTTGGCACCCGCTTCGAGGCCATGGGCGTTCTCACTCCCGCGGTTGTCAATGCCTCCAATGGCACCGTCAACGGACGCATCCAACTCGCCGGGGCCGGCGGCAACACCCGCACCATCTCGCGCCTCACGTTCCCGAACGACGGCTCCGTCACCTACCCGGCCACCTACCCAATCAAGAGCCTTCACTTTGAAGGTAACGGCGGCTGCTACTGGGAAATCTTCGCCGGCCCCGCCAGCGGCTACGGGCGTATGCTCACCCTGCTGGAGCGCAACCAGGGCCTCGCCACCATCGCCGACGTCAATGGCATCCAGCTCGCCGGCCCTGACATCGAAGTGTTGAGCGTCGCATGGGCCGCCGGCCCTGCGTTCTCCTTCACCATCCGATCCGTCGCCGGCATCACCTACAACATCGAACGCTCCGATGATCTCGTGACCTGGATCCCCCAGGGTTCCATCACCGCCACCGGTGCCACCGCCACCTACACCTCCGGCCCGCTCGTGCCCGGCGATCAGCGATTCTACTATCGCGCCTCCAAGTAGGCTCCGCTCCACCACTACCAAGCCCCGCAGCAGCCACGCTGTTGCGGGGCTTTTTCGTTTTCAAACCCGGGGAAGTGAGTCGGGCCGGCAGGCGAAGTTAGCCTTGAAATTGACAGAGGGATGCCCTTCACGGACGCTCACCTCACATTCAACACCTGCCTGAGCCGCCGCCGGCTTACTCTTTCCAGAACCGCGTTACCCACGTGCCGTCGGATTCGTGCTCCAGCGAGTGGGTGAAGCCCTCGGAGCCGAGCATCTCGATGAGCGGTGACGGGATGAAGGGAGCGATGACCTCCATACCTTCGCCGTCCTTCAGGGATGCGACAGCGCGCCGGATCGCCGGAAACGGTACTTTACCCGCAGCCAGCAGGCGGCGCACATCAAGGCGCTTGAAGCGGGGGCTGGGATTCATGGCACAGGATGAGCATGGAGCCGTCAGGCGGCAATGGCGGCGCGGCAAATCTCGGCGTCGCTGAGGTGGCATCCCGGATCTTCGGCCCAGGGATTTCCGTAGCGCTGCCAGGCCCGGACGCGGAAGCCGCCGCCACAGATGTCGCGGAAGCGGCATTCGGCGCAGCGGCCCTCCAGCGGGCGGTCCGCACAGCGCAGGCCGTTGAGCAGCGCGTCGTCGCGGCGCGACCAAATGCTGCTGAAAGGTTCCGTCTTCACATTGCCCAGCGTGTGCGTCTGCCAGAACTGGTCCGGATGAACCGCTCCCTGAGTGTCAATGTTCGCAAGGCCGACGCCGGACGAGTGATTGCCGCCACCGTTCCACCTCAGCAAATCCAGCGTGCGCTCCGCGGCGGACGGATCGCGTTCCACCTGACGCATCCACAAATAGGCACCGTCCGCCGGCTGGTCCACGGTCAGAACCTCGCGCGTGTGTCCGGCACGGTGCCACTGCTCCACACGTTCCATGATGCGGTCCAGCGCATCCCGGGTTTCCTCCGGCTCCAGCAGCGCCAGCTGCGCACCGCGCCCGCTATAGACGAGATGGTAAAAACACACGCGGCG
>JANNVM010000425.1:0-1877 GCA_031414455.1 Verrucomicrobiota bacterium | reverse complement strand
CGTGCCCAAGACAGGACACGGTTTTGCGAACGCAAAACCTAAGAGCAACCCACAGCGGCGGGCGGCGCTGTCAAGATGGACCGCAGCGCAGCGAGGAGTATCTTGACAGCACGAGCCACCCGACTGCTGTGGGTTTCCGCGTGCGTTTAGCTGGCATCTCCTTTCACGATTTGGACGGATTGCAACCGCATCACCCACGAGCCGTGTTTGAGTTGGTTGCGCGTATGGATTGCAGCATCGTGCGGCGTGTGGTTGCGGATCATCGCGGCGCTGATTTTGAGCCAGCGCATTCCCAGGCAGCGCAACGCGCAGGTGGAGCGCAGGCCGCTGGTCGTGGATCAAGTGGGTGAAGCGAAGGCAGGCGAAACTGGAAAGGCAGCCCAGTGGTCGAGCACTACCTGATGCCCGCGGAGTCGTCATACAATGGCCCCTCAGATTGCCGCGCTACGACCCCCGCTATGAACGCAACGGTGAAAGCCCTCGCTCCCCTGCTTCGATCCGACTGCATCAATTCCGTTGAGTGAGGACAGCGCATTGCACGTCAGCGGAAACGTTTTGAATAACTGCCGGTGTCCGCGCTTTCGTCGAGACTCGGAAGGCGGCGGTCCGACTTTCAATTAAACAGATCGGCGCACCACTTCGCCGCCGAAGTCACGAACGAAAAGCGGTCACGGGCAGATGGAGCTGGGGAAGCGGGAGTGTGCCGCGCAAGCCGGGTGAAGACGCCACGCATCTCGTTCATGCAGGCAAGGCACTCTCCGGCGCGGGGTGATGGAAGGAGTTTGCCTTCGTCATGAAATGTGACGGCGTGAACTTTCGCCATGCGCGCAACCGAGAAAGCGTCGGGCCATTCTGCTCGGCGCTCCAGTGTGAGATCCAAGATTGCGGATACTCTCTTGACCCAAGTTGGCGGGTGTCATAGATGAATAATCAGGGCTGGGTCGAATCACTTTGGAAGATTCTGGGGGAAACAGTGGGATGCGGGGACGGAGCGCGGTCAGGAATGATGAGCTGCAACTGGATTTATTCGGGCTGAGACTGCCGACGCTTGAATCCGTTGATTCCGCGCTGCCAGAGAGTCGGGAAGCTCTGGTGTCCATTCCGGTCGAGGAAAGCAGTCGCTCTGCAAGCGAGCGAAGCCGTGAGGCGGAAGTGGCCATCGTTCGCCTTCCAGCCGGAGACGTGGTGGACAACATCGTCGTTCTCCCCTCGCCCAGCAGCGAGCCTGAGCCGCCGAGGAACCCGAGCAACTACCGCATCACCGACGAAGATCGGCTCGGCTTTGGTTCACTCAAACAAAAGTGTCGCGACAATTTTGCGGCCATCGAGCTGCTCAAACAGATCGAAGTGGAGAACCGTGCGGCAAGTGACGAGGAGAAGCGGGTGCTCGTGGGTTACGTGGGCTGGGGCGGGTTGCCGCAGGTGTTCGATCCCGGCAACGAGCCGTGGTCGAAGGAGCGCGAGCAATTGGAAAAGCTGCTGACGCCGGAGGAACTGGATTCCGCGCGCGCCACGACGCTCAACGCGCACTACACCTCCCCTGCCGTCATCCGCGCGATGTATGCGGCCTTGCAGCGATTTGGCTTCGAGCATGGACGCATTCTGGAGCCGGCCTGCGGGCTCGGTCATTTCATCGGTGTGATGCCGGAGTCGATGCACAGTCGATCACAAGTCACCGGCATCGAGATTGATTCCATCACGCATCGTTTATCAAAACTTCTCTACCCCGACGCCGATCTCCGACATCAGCCGTTTGAGGAGACCAAACTTGCGGACAGCTTCTACGACGTGGCGATTAGCAATATCCCTTATGTGGATTACAAACCTTTCGACCCGGAGAGGGTGTCAGTAAAAGTGTCAGTATTCAGCAGTGAAAG
>JANNVM010000424.1:0-14299 GCA_031414455.1 Verrucomicrobiota bacterium | reverse complement strand
GGCTCAAATTTTGAGTCCCACTTCAAATCATCCGGCGCGAGATCATCCTGCGAATTGACGATCTGATCCCATGTCAGGCGCTTGCCGGTGTAGGCGGCATTGCGGCCCATGAGCCCGAGGAACGTGCTGTGGCACATCCAGTCGCCGTCATAGACCGGCTGGCCTTTGCGGAGGGCCTCGTACATGAGGACGTGCTCGTTCACATACATGTTGTTGTCTTCGTCCTTGTTGAAGCGCCAGCGGTTCTCACCGGTAATCATGACACGGTCGCCGTTGATGATGCAGGTGCCTTTGGTGCCAACGATGAAGTCCGCGTTTTCGTTGTCGCAGCCGGGAGTCTGGCGGCTGCTCACGGTGCCGTAGCGGCCTTCGCCGAAATCATAGACGCATGAGAAGTGGTCGAAAATGTTATAGCCCTCCGCACCGGCGAACGGCACCTGACGTCCGCCGTTGGACATGCAACTCACAGGATCCTTGTCACCGAATGCCCAGCCGACTTTGTCCACGCTGTGAATGGCCTGCTCGACATAACCGTCACCGCTGAGCCAGGAGAAGTTATACCAGTTGCGCACCTGCCACTCGACGTCGCTCATTTCCGGCGGACGGGACGTGGCGAGAGCCATCGGTTTCACAGGGCCGGTGTAATAGGTGGCGTGGTAGTGAATG
The DNA here is from genome assembly GCA_031414455.1 of Verrucomicrobiota bacterium. Lineage (GTDB taxonomy): Bacteria > Verrucomicrobiota > Verrucomicrobiia > Verrucomicrobiales > V1-33 > V1-33. The sequence goes on along the minus strand of JANNVM010000424.1, from coordinate 13,633 downwards.
ATGTCGCCGATCGCGCCGTCGAGCACGCGCTGCATGGCAGCCACGCGCGACGCGCTCTTCCGCCAGCAAAAGCCTGCAACCACCGACTGGCCCTTTTCCTTCGCCTTGCGGGCGGCTTCGAGCACCATGCGCACGCCCGGGGCGTCGGTGGCCACAGGCTTTTCACAGAAGATGTGTTTACCGGCTTCCACCGCGGCCTTGAATTGTACGGGCCGGAATCCCGGAGGCGTGGCGAGGATGACAATATCAACGCCGCTCTCCAGCACCTTTTGATAGGCATCCATGCCGGTGAACTTGCGGTCGTCGGCAACATTCACGCGGTCCTTAAACTGATTCTTCAGCGTCCCGAGGCTGCTTTCGATGGACTGACTGAAGACGTCGCCCGCAGCCCAGAGTTCCACATTGGAGTCCGCTGTCATGGCGTCACCGGCGGCACCGGTGCCGCGTCCGCCGCAACCGATGAGGCCGAGCTTGAGGCGCCGGTTGTCAGGTGCACCGGCACCACGTGTGAGGGCGGGGCTGCCGATGATAGCGGCGCCGGCGGCAGCGGACTTGAGGAAGGAGCGGCGGGTGGGAATGGGTTGTTGATTCATGCAGAGGGATGGAGTGGCAGGGAGTAACGCTGGGAGGAGGAGAAGATTACTGCGGATTTGCGGGCGGTTCTGATACTTTATCTTCGGCGGCGGGCGGAGGAACCTCCGGTGCCGGGGCCTTGTCCGGCGACGCAGCGGGTTCAGGCGGGTTGAGAGCCTCGTAGAATTCCTTGCGGGACTTCACGAGCCGGTCGTTGGCTTCACCGAGAAAATAAACAGGTCCACCCAACTCCCGGCAGGCCACCCGGATGATGAGCATCGGTTTGTCGCCGAAGAAGTACTGGATTTGATGCTTTCCGGGCTGGGGATCGTTTTCCAGAGACATGATCCGGGGCAGCACGCCTCTGGATTTGGCCCACGCGCGGATACCGCCGATGACACGGGGCAGGTCATCGAAGTCCTTTTGCGCCTCCTCTGAATCCGTCGTCAGCACGAGGGAGGTGGTCGTCTCCCAGATTTCCGTGCCGATCGCTGCCAACGAGGCGGATAACTGTTCATGCACCCGTGCCTCTGACTCGGCCCCGCGCAGATAATACCAGATACCGCCGGCGAACAACCCGCCGATGATCACCATGACAATAAAGGAGCGCAGCGCCGAAGTGCCGCGCCCGGGCTCGTCCGGCGGCGGTGAGTCCGGCGGCATCATCCGGCGGCGGGACTCAACCGGTGCGGCGTGCGCGGGCGGCTGCGGCAGATTTCGGTTCCTTGATTCCGGCAGATTGGTTTTCATGACTGGCCATTGAAGGAGAGACCGTGCGCGGTGTAAAGAGACGGAACGGACGAAATGTCGTGTGCGGCGGAAGGAGGACTCATCCTCAATTCGCTGGTGCCCCTTTCGTCCCCTGAGCCCTTCCCGTTATGTCTCCGCCTCTGCGTCCTCTCATTCTCTGGCTGCTTCTGTGCCGTGCCCCGGCGCAGGAACCGGGCGTGCTGCCGCAAGTGCAGACCTTTGCCGGCCCGGAAATGGCGGGCCAAACAATCGCACTCGCCACCGATGACAGCGGACGGCTCTATCTCTCCTGCACGCAGCGGTGGCTGCGCGATGCGGTGAATCCGGACGCCGGGGAGAGCGCCGTTTGCCTCACCGACCGGGATCGCGACGGCCGCGCCGACGTGCGCACGGTCATTGCTGATGGATTCAATGCGGCGCGCGACGGTCCGGCGGGCGGGATTCTCCCGCTGCGCGGCGGCGTGCTTTTTGGGTGCTCGCCGTCTCTGTGGCGGCTCGTGGACGACAATGCCGACCTGCGCTCCGACCGCCGGCTCCCGCTCCTCACCGGTTTCGGCGTCCGCTCCGGAACCTCGCTGCCTGGTCTGAGAGCGATCACCGAAGGGCCGGACGGCTGGATCTATTTCACCGCCGCGGCCCGCGGCTGCCATGTGCCGGCAGTCGAAGGTCCGCGCTACGTGATCCCCGACAGCGGGGCCGTATTCCGCTGTCGCCCGGACGGAGAGGATCTCGAACTTCTCGCCACCGGCCTGCACGATCCCGCCGGAATTGTTGTGGACGGGCGCGGTCGCATTTTCGTGGCGGACGCAGCACCCGATCAGCAATTCACCCGCCTGCTCCAGGTGCTGCCGGGCGCGGATTTTGGCTGGAACAAAAACCTGCCGGAGCGCGATGTTTTCAAGGAGGGTGTCCGTCCGTCGTGGATGCTTCCTGAACTGGCCGTCATCAACAGGCGCGCCACGGGACTTGTTATCGCACCGGTGCTGCAGGACATCGCGCGGCTGCCGGTACTGCTGATGGCTGACGGGCGCAGCGACGGCGGGGTTGTTCCGCTGACCCTCACTGCTAACGAAACTGCTTTCGCGGTGACTGTCGGCACGCCGCTCTGGCAGGGAACTGCGCAGGGGCTCGCGACCGGACCGGATGGCGCGGTCTTCTGGGCGGATTGGGGCAGCGGCATCGCGGCTGACGCTTCCAGCCGCATCTGCCGCCTTCCGCCGGGTGAAGGGGCGGAGGCGTGGAGCGAAGCCGCCGCATTGCTGGCGGCACCGCTGCCGGCAAACAATTTGCCGGCGCTGCTGGAGCACGGGCTGCCGCTGGTGCGGCGGCGGGCACGCGAGGCCCTTGCGGCGCGGGGATTTGTGGAGGCGCTGGATCCGTTTACCCGCACGGCCAAGCGCTCTCCCTCTATGCCTGCCCGCCTCAATGCGCTGTGGGGTCTCGCGACACTGGCCCGGAGCGAGCCGATGCTGCTGAACGAGGTGCTGCTGCTCTTTACTTCCGCGGAACCTGACATCCGCGCGCTGGCGGTTCGCATCGCTGGCGAAGTTCCCGGCGACGTGCCGGCCGGCGGTCTGGTCGCGATGCTGCGCGACACCTCGCCTGATGTCAGGATCGAAGCGGCGGTTGCTGTCGCCCGTCTGCGGCCCGCCGGCAGTGCGGAGGCGCTGGCCACCGCCATGACCGCCTCCGCTGATGATGAACCTGCCCTGCGCCACGCCCTGACGTATGCACTCTCGTGTGTTCTGACCCCGGCGGAACTCGCGGCTCTGGGCACCGGCACGTCCGCGCTGCGTGTCAAAACCGCCGCGGTCCACGCGCTCCGCCGGCACCGCGCCGCGGAACTTGCCGCCTTCCTCGACAGCGCTGAACCGGCCATCATTGCCGCCGCAGCCGAAGCCATCAGTGACGGCGCCGTCACGCCGGCCTTTCCTGCGCTCGCCGCGTCACTGTCCCAGTGTGCGGCGCATCCGGAACTGATTCAGCCCGGCTTTGTCCGCCGCGGGCTCGCTGCGGCATACTACTGCGGCACGCCGGAGGCAGTCGGAGCCGTCGCAGGCATTGCCGCTCTGCCGGCGGAGGCGCTTTCTCCCGAACTGCGCGCCGCCGTGCTGACGACCCTCGCGAGGTGGGATGTGAAGCCGCAGGAAAATCCGGTTCCTGGCAGCCCTGATTCACCGCTGCCGCGGCCGTGGGGGATCGCGAGACCGCACCTGCTCCGTCTCCAGCCTGACATAATGGCGTCGCAGCCGGGTGTGGACAAACTCGCCGCGGCCGTCGGCAATAATGAACTCTCAAGTGCTGCGCACATTGATGCCCTGCAGCAACTCGCCGCCGCGCAGCCAGCCAGGGCACTCGAAATCTGCCGCGGGATGATGCCCGGACGCGGCACCGCCGCTCTCCGGGCTTCGGCGCGGACCATCATTATGCGCCTTGATGGTGACTCCAGTTACGGACAGATCAACGAAGCCCTCGCCGCGGGCTCCCCTCAGGAAATGCAGGCCGTCCTGGTTCTCGCCCAGCGTTTCGATTCAAAACAGTCCGACGCGTTCTGGCTCGAACTCGGCAGGAAATTCCTCGCCGGGCTGATCGCCCCGGAGGCCAGGCTGGAGGTACTCGAAGGCCTCTCCCGGCGGGACGTTGCCACCCGGGGGAAGTTCCGTCGTCTGCTTGAGACCGTGGATGCCGCCTATGACGAGGAGACAGATCAACTGGCGCGCTGGAGGATATGCGAAACCGGGGGCGATCCTGACAAGGGCCGCATCGTCTTTGAGACCGGGCTCCAGGCCAACTGCACCGCCTGTCACTCACTGCGGGGGCACGGCGGCACCACCGCCCCGGAACTCGACGGCGTGGCCTCACGGCTCAATCGCGGGCAATTGCTGGCCGCCCTTGTCAGGCCTTCTGCCCGCATCGCGACCGGCTATGGCGAAGTGACGGTGGCTCTCCAGGACGGCGTCTCACATCACGGCATCCTCCGCTACCGCGACGATGCCACCCTCCTCCTCGCCACTGACAAGGGCGCGCGCCGTCTCAACGCCGGTGCGGTGACTTCCCTTTCTCAGCCGGTAAGCCCTATGCCCTCAATGTCCACGATCCTTACTCCGCGGGAAATTCGCGATCTCGTGGCCTGGCTGGAAACGCTCAAGTAAATCTTACCGGTCACATTCCCCCATCACGAAATCCAGCGAGCCCAAAATGGCCGGCACGTCGCTGACCATGTGGCCGGGGAGGAGTTCGGAGCAGATGCTGAGGTTCACAAAGGACGGGGCGCGGATCTTCAGGCGATAGGGCACACCGCCGCCCTTGCTGTAAATGTAGAAGCCCAGTTCCCCCTTCGGATTCTCATGGCCGAAATACACTTCGCCCGCCGGAGCTTCGATGCCCTGAGTGGCGATGATGAAATGGTGGATCAGTTCCTCCATGCTCATGAGCACGCGGTCTTTCTGCGGCAGCACGCCCTTCATATCACCGACGTTGATGGGGCCGTCGGGGAAGTTGTTGATCACCTGCATCAGGATTTTGTGAGACTCCCTCATCTCCGCCATCCTCACAAGGTAGCGGTCGTAGCAGTCGCCCACGCTCCCGAGCGGGATGTCGAAGTCATATTTCTCGTAGCCCAGATAGGGATGCGCCTTGCGGAGGTCATAGTCCACGCCCGTCGCACGAAGGTTTGGACCGGTAATACCGTAAGCGATGGCGCGGTCTTTGGTGATGACTCCGATGTCTTTCGTACGGTCGAGAAAGATCTTATTACGCGTCAGCAACTGATCGATCTCGTCTATCTGCTTCGGCAGTTGATCGAGGAACGTCCGCAGGTCCGCCATGAACTGCGGGCTGGCATCACGGGTGTGACCGCCGATGCGCGTGAAACTGGTGGTGAAGCGTGCCCCCGTGAGCTGCTCGCACAGATTGTAGATCTTCTCCCGCTCGTAGAACGTGTAGAGAAACACTGTCATCGCACCGGTATCCATGGCAAACACGCCCGCTCCCAGCAGGTGTGAGGAAATGCGGGCCAGTTCACAGCAGATGACGCGCAGCGCCTGACCCCGCTCCGGCAGCGTCCAGCCGAGGAGCTTTTCCACGGCACAGGCATAGGCGACGTTGTTGGCCAGCGGGGCGAGGTAGTCGAGCCGGTCGGTGTAGGGCACGAACTGATTATAATGCATGTTCTCCGCGATCTTCTCGTCGCCGCGGTGCAAATAACCGACATCGGGAATGGCCTTGCTGATGATTTCGCCGTCGAGTTCCAGCACCAGCCGGAGCACGCCGTGCGTGGCCGGATGGGACGGTCCCATGTTGAGGATCAGCTTCTCGCCGATCATGTCGGAGGTGGCCTGCTGGTACTCTTCAAGGTGGCTCACCGCGCGGGTGGCGGCATCCGGGGCTTCGATTTCTCGAATGGTCGTGCTCATAACGTAGGGAGGTCCCGCGGCGCTGCGGGCCGGTCCGGGAAGTCGGAGTAATAGGAGCAGCCTCCGGACCGGCAAGGCGGTTTTTACAGGGAATTTTCCGTCCCGCCGGACTGTTTACTCCACCGTAACCCCGGCGATCACGAGGCCGCCGTGCTTCATGGCGCTGATGAAGTCGAGGGTCTCGACGGAAACATCGGGGAAGCGGTTCGCCCATGTGTAGCGGTAGAGGCGCACGGCGCGGTTCGGGCCGAGAGCTTTGTGTGCGTGCGTCCATGCCACCCCGCTGGCACCACCGGTGGCGGGCGGCAGGCCTTCGGCGAGAATGGAGCAGTCCAGTTCCTCACCGATGCGCAGGGGGATTTCTGCAAGTGAGGAATCGGTTAGGTGGAGAACGGCAGCAGCGATGACTTCACCGTCTGTGTCGCTCACAGAGCCGAGCAGAAGGTGAAGTCGTCGGACCTTGCGCCCGATGGGGATACCGCGGCATTCTGCGGGCCGGTCCGGTGCGGAGGGCAGCCAGTCTCCGGAGTTGAGCACGATGAGACCGCGCACCTCGAAGTACTGGCCGCCCAGCCGATGCAAGCCGGGCGGCAGCGCAGAGAAGTCCCATCCCTTGTCCACGGCTCCGCCTGGCTCCAGGGCGTGTTGATCCGTGAGGAGCGTGTTGCAGTGAGCGGTGAGGTCGATGCAACCGGGTGGCGCCAGAACACTGCGTGCCGGCATGGCGGCAGCCGCTCGTGCCCGGCTTTGTGCGACTCGCTCCGGGGCCACGATTTCCACCTTTACCGCGGTGGGGAAATCGGGTGGTGGCGCTGCGGCTTCCTTGGGCAGTATCGCGAGAAGAGGAGAAGGCAGTCCGGCTTTAAGCTCTGCTCGGGCCGTGGCGGCAATATCCCACAGTAAGAGGCCGCCTCCCGAGTCCACCATCGCCAGTCGCCGTCCGTCGGGGGAGAATCCCAGCCACTTGACATCTTCGCCGGAGGTCGTGCGTGTCTCCGCCAGCAACCGGCTCTCCGGCCATGTCGTCAGATGCATCACTCCCCCGGACCTTGCTTCCGCCCGCAGACCGTGAGGAGAAAACGCCGCGGTGATGAGGTAATCCCCAGACAGCGGATCAAGCGTGCGCCGTTTCAGGGTGCGCCATGTGCCCGCCTCTACGAACGATTCACTCTCGGCACCGGGGCAGAAGAGCGTGCCCTCCGGGGTCCAGCGCGGACCGCTGAAACTCGTTTCATAATTTCCCTCCCAAACCACTCCGCCGGTACGCGGATCGAATACGGTGGCTGCCGCGCCGTGCCACAAATGCTCTGCCAGCCAGCGTCCATCGGGACTCCATTGGGGCATGCGCGGCTCGGTGTCCACACCCTGGCTGCAGGCCACCACCTTCCATGTTGCGGCATCGAAGACACGGAGGTGCTGCCCCTCCCATGATCGCTCCCATGTAAAGCTCCACGCCGCGGCGCGAGTGCCGTCGGGGCTGAAATTGAGCAGACAGGCAGTGGACTCCGTCCACAGCGGCTCCGCCGGGCCAAGATGCAAAGTGCCGGACTCCTCCCGCCAGGGAAGCCGCATGAGTCCCCGGCGCGTGCCGAAGATGAGGGCCTTGTCATACGGATGAAAGGCCACTGTGAGCACATCACCCACGGGCACGCGGGCCAGAGGCACGCCATTGTCCGCACGCCGCCATTCGATGGCGCTGCCGCTGCCGCACACAAGAAAGCGTCCCGATGGATCGAAGGCCACGTCGCCGCGCCGAACTCTGCCTGCCCCTTCCGAGGGCGTTTCGAGCCGGGTCACGCCATGCCAGCCGGCCCCGGTGGAAAAATCCCACAGAACGGACTGTCGTGAATCCCATTTGTCCTGAAAGAGAGTGGACCCGTCATCGGAGAAACTTAGATTTTCACCCGAATGCCGTGCGGCCACGACCTTGATCCCGCGCCGCCAGTCGAAGATCCTCAGCCACGGATCCCAGCCGGCGGAGGCGAGGTGACGGCCGTCCGGCGTGAAGGCCAGCCTTCGAGCTGAAGCCCCCGGAAGCACCCACGAGGAGGACACCTGGTGTTCGGTCACATCAAAAACGAAAAACCGCTCGCCATCGGTTACGGCCAGGAAACGACTGGATGGATCCCATGTCAGGAAGTTGAGTTTGCCCAGTTCCTTCGAGTTGCGCAGCCTCCACTCCACGAGGCCCGTTAGCGTATTGCAAATCGCCACTTCCGGACGGGCAGGCATGGGCACGGCAGCCCGGCGGCCGTCGATACTGAGCGCCACTCTTCGCCCGGCTGTCAGGCCAGGCCATGCAGGACCCATGCCGCCCTCCGCAGTCCAGCGGCGCACTTTCTCAGCGTCATCCACCAGGACGAGCGAGGCTCCGGCATCGTCCGCACCTCCAAATCCGGAAACGCACAGGCAGGGCGTATCCAGAAGGCAGGCGGCATCGGCCCAGCGGTAAATGCGCAGCCGGTCATCTGCGCCGCGTATGGCCATGAGCGCCGAGCCTGGTGATAGCTGAGGGTATTCCGTGAAGCCTCCGGGGATTTGAGAAATGGTGTAAAGAATGACGCCGTCCGTCGTGCGCCGGAGGGTCGCGCGTCCATCCTTGTGCAGCAGCGCCAGCAGCGAATGATCCCGGCTGGCGGTGGAATAATAGCCGTCCTCGTCGTGCCAGTCCAGCCGTTGCCTGATTTTCAAATCCGCACCCGCCAGCGCCGACACTGCGAGCGGAGTGATCTCCGGTGACGGCGCGATAGCTTCCGCACGGCGCAGCAGATCGACCGTTTCAAACTGTCGCCCTGCTTCGGTCGTGAACAGCCGTGTCCGTGCTTCACTGATGAGCGAGAGCCGGAGACTTTCCCGCGCCGCCGTTTCCGCGCTGCGTGCCGATTCGGCCGTCTGCCTCATGCGCTCCGATGCGAGCACACTAACCACTGCCACCGCGACGAGGGCCCCGGTCGTCAGCGCCAAAGAAGCAGCCACTGCCGGACGCCGCACACACCAGCGCCACGTCTTTCCCCATGCCCCCACTGGCCGCGCATGCACGGCGTCTCCGCGAAGAAAACGACTAAGATCATCCGCCAGAGCGGCGGCAGTCGGATAACGTCGTGCCGGTTCGCGCTCGAGGCATTTGAGGCAGACGGTTTCAAGGTCGCGCGGGACGGGAGGGACCAGTCTCCGCGGCTCCACAATGACGGCCTCCCGTACATGTGTCAGGATTTCCTGCGGGCTGCTGCCCTGATGCGGCGGGCGTCCTGTGAGCAGTTCGTAAAACACGGCGCCGAGCGCGTAAACGTCCGTGGTCTCCACCGCCGCGTGGCCCTCCGCCTGCTCGGGAGCCATGTATGGCGGCGATCCAAGCAGTGCAGTGGAAAGTGTGAGTCCATCCGCAGCGGCGTCCGCGTTTTGGACTACCCTCGCCAGGCCAAAGTCCGCCACCTTGGGCTGGCCATCCGCGGCTATCAGAATATTCGAAGGTTTCAAATCCCGGTGCAGCACGCCCTGCGCATGAGCGTGAGCCACGGCCCGCGCCGTCTTCTCCAGAAGTGCCGCAGCCTCGCGCGGCGGCGGCAGTCCGTCTCGTATGAGAGCAGCCAGAGTCCGCCCCTCCACCAGTTCCATGGTGTAGTAGGCCTGCCCATCCTGCTCACCAGCCTCGTGGATGGCCGCGATGCCTGGGTGATGCAGCCGTGCCGCCATCAGCGCCTCGCGGCGAAACCGTTCGGAAAATTCCGGCGAAGCAAACGGGCCCGCCAGCAGCAGCTTGAGCGCCACGCTGCGTTCCAGCCGCGGCTGCCATGCACGATAGACCACTCCCATCCCGCCGCGTCCCAGTTCCTCCAGCAGTTCATACTCACCAAACGCCCGCGCTCCCTGCGGTGTCTCCAGCCCGGCACCAGAGGCCATACCAAAAAGGCACGCCGGACACTGCGGGCCCAGCGGAGTGGGCGTTAGGGCAGTGCCGCAATTGGCACAAACGGTGAGGGGCGGGTTCAATGATTCAGGGTTCAGCCATAAGATAAGCAAACCAACGCTGTGATCACTGGAAACTTTAAACCTGAAACGCCGCGCCGGCGGGTCGCTTGCGACGGCAGTCCCCGGCACTGCGTTTTGGAAAGTCTGGCTGCGGTAGGTGCGGGCTTCGCCCGGCCGGATTCAGAAGCCCGTGATGCCGTCCACGGCGATGCCGTTTTCCACGACCGTCGAGGGGCCTGACCAGGTGAAACTGTTGAGATCGAAGACGTATTGGGAGACGACTTCGACGCCTGTCAGGATCTGCCGCTGGCGGGCGAGGATGACGAGTTGCAGAGGGGCCAGCGTACTGGGAAAATAAGCGACGGAGACCGGAGTGAATCCTAGTGAAATCACGCCGCCGCCATTGACCGCGCCGGTGGCCAGGTTCCCGGCCAAATGCCATGGGTATCCTCCGGCATTGTTGTCCCGCCAGTAGCGGGAAATCACGCTGCCGCGCGGCACAACGAGTTCGAAATTTCCGTTGGGGGAGCCATACTGCCCATGGAAAAAGGCGGGATCGCCCGTCACGCCGCGGATCTCGACGCCGTCGGCGCGGATAGCCGTCGGACCGACCCACTGGAGAGTGCTATTGTCCCGGTAGTAGTAGCCGAGCCAGCCGTTGTCGGGATTGAGGAGCGGCGTGTAGCGAACAATCGCTTCCAGTGTTCCGGTTATCGACGGAAAGATGCTTTGCACAAGGGTCACCCCGGCGGGAGCGGACGCAACAAAGCCGCCGCCGGTGGCGGGTGCCGGCAAATCGCCGCGGAAATGCCATGCATTCCCGCCATCGTTGTCACGCCAGTAGACTTTCACCCTTCCATTGACGGTGACCAGCATTTCGTAGTTGCCCGCCGTGCCGTAGGTAGTCTGGATCAGGGCGGGATCGCTTTCGACATGCCCAATGCGAACTCCGTCGGCACGGATCTCAAACGGCCCGTGCCACTTCAGGGTCACGGCGTCGTAATAGTAGTGCGCCAGCCACTGGTTGCTGCCGTTAAAATCGTTCAAGTCGCGCATGACCGCTGCAGCTTCCAGCGGACCGGCGTAGCCTGGCTGGGCGATTCGGCTCTGCATGAGGGCGGCGGATTGCGGGCGGGATTCCGGGATGATGAATCCGTCACCGGACGCAGCAGGCCGGGGACGGAGGCATCCAGTTAGGGTCCACGGTGTGCCGGCGAGGTCATTCTGCCTCGTGTAGTGCATGACGAGCCCCTTGCGTCCGACGAGCATGTCGAAATTTCCCGCGGTGCCAAACGTGCTCTGAATGGCGTTGCCGCTGAAAGCCGTGCCGGCCTGGGGCAACGGATAGCGGGCGTAGTCCGCCAGATCCGCCCGCCAAACCGAGTGACCGAAAGTGCCGAGCACGAGCGATCGCTTCTGCGCCAGTTGGTCAGTGACAAGGCGCAGGTCGGCGCAGTGCGGCCGCCGCGGCAGGCCGGACCATGCGCCGCGCCACGTTTCTCCCGCATCAAAGGATGCGTAAACCCGGTCGTCCTGCGCGACGAAGAGCGTGGAGGGAGCTGCCGCAGTGTCCACGACCATCGAATAGTGGGGTTCAATGGGCATGTTGGTGTTGAGACTCGTCCAACTGAATCCGGCATCGGTGGAGCGGTAGAGGACCCCGGCTTCGATCGAGTAATAACCCGCGAAGATGATGTTAGGCCCCATGTGGACAATCCGGCCGATGGCCGCGCTGGCGGCATCGTGCCACTGAGGGAGCGGCAGCGTGCGCTCGCCGCCAAAGCCGATGCCGGTGGGCACCGCGAAGATCCGCCCGCCCACAGTGCCGGCGATGATTTCGGTGCCATTGTAGGACGCAACGGCCGTGATGTACTGGCCCGCGGCCAGTGGGATCGAGCCCAGCGGCTGCCAGTGTAGATTGCTCCCGCCGGCACCTTCGAACAGTCCGTAGAGATTTTGCCGGTCACCCAGCACAGCGATCATGAGTTCACCCTGCGCATTGGAGAACGACGGTGAGTCCACCGGTTGCATCGGCCCGGCAGGTGCGCCGTTTGGTGGTATGGCCGGCGGCGGAACCAGCGGCACGTGACCAACGGGCGTCATCTGAATTCCGTTCCACTGATGGCGGTAAATCGTTGCATCGTTACCTGTGCCGTTCAGAAAACTGAGATTGGCGCCGCCGGACAGCAGCAGATTTCCCCCGCCGTCCCCGCCGCGAAATCGCGTCCACGGCCTCGTTTGGCCGTCAAGGAACGTGAACACCTGCCCGTTGTCCTGGAGGCCGCCCGCCAGCAGGAGGCCATTGAAGCTCTCGGTGCTCAACGAGCCCAGAAACTGGCGCACCGGATGGCTGCCGAGGAACTGAAGGTTGGCCAGATTCCTGTTGAAGATGGAGGACCAGGTCGCTCCCCTGTCGGTGGTCACCATGATGCCGCCGTCCGAGGCCACAAACATCCGCTCCCCCGCCGGATCGTAGGGATCGAAGACGATGGCGGCCTGGTCGTCATGCCGGTGCGGTCCGGCATTGTATTGGAGCCAGTCCCATCCGCTGTTCGTGGAAATGAACGGCCCGTGGACCCATCCGAGCGCAACCTGGTTGGGGTTGACCGGCGAGACGGCGATGCAGTTGTTGCGTGAGTTTCCCTGCTCGCCTGCCCGCGTGCTCAGGCTGAATTTATTACCGTTGACCCAAACACCGCCCCCGCCCGCATCCGCATCGGCCCACGAGATGCCTCCGTCGTAGGATGCCAGCACGGCAAACACCCTTCCTCTGTCGCTACTGGCCACGCTGGCGTACATGCGCGTGCGGTCACCGGCGCAGGAAGTCAGTTCCGTTCGATACATGTACGACGGGCTCAGGTTGGCGATGGCAGCCTTGGAGAAAACGAGATCACCGGCCACCCAAACTCCGCGCCAAATACCCGCCACCGCACTGGAAGAATCCCCGGTCTGATTGCCGGCCGTCACCACTGAATCTCCCGGTCCGGGGGCCAGTCCGCCAAACCGACCGGCGGGGAGCCCTAACGCTTGGTGCCACAGGTAGCCGGTGCGGACTCCCTGCGAATTGATCCCTGCACCAGAGGCCGGGATGGCCGACCACCAGACACCATCGTTAGTTGCGAGCACCAGCCGCCGAAGCGACGGCACCGCAAGGATCCGATAGATCGTCGTGGACAAAAGAGGAAAGCGCACCTGCTTCCAGTTGAAGAGCGGAAACGGATGGGAGGCATCCGTCTCGTAGAGAGGTCCCGGTTCGAGTCCGCTCGCCCATCCCCCGGCGAAGACGTGCGCGGGTCCATCCGGACCTTGCGCCAGTGAGAGGATGTTGGGTTTCTCCCAGTCTTGACTGAGGAAAACGGCTGACCCTGTGGGCGAGATCAGCCACACTCCGCCCATGTCGGATGCGGCGAGCACCCCGCCACCGGGTTGCGGCAGAACATCGTTCACCCGGCCGGCGTGCCATGCATCGGCCCCGGCATCCACCTCGATGCCATAGGGATTGGCCAGCGACCACTTGAGAGGAAGCGTGCCATTGAACGGGTCATCCGGATCCGTGCGGCACAAGTACTCCAGCCAGTTCTCATCACCGTCGCCGTCAGGGTCCAGCCGGGCATCGGCGGCCGAAAGCGGATCGAGCGAAAGAGGGTGATTGAGTTCGTAAACATCGTCGAGCCCGTCGCCGTCAAAGTCTTCAGGATCAATCAGCGACCGTTCCCTGACGCGATAAAACCGTCGGCCGTCGGTGACCGGTTCGACCAGTTGATACGGCGACCCGGTTCCCATTTTCATGGCAGTGACCCTCCATGCGCTGAGGTCACTCGAACTCTCCAGTGTGAAATAGGAATCCGCCGCCGCCGTTGCCGTGATCCGAAGTCCTCCAGCAGGATCCGGTTCGCTGGATATGGTGGCGGCAGTGGCGGGTGCGC